>NZ_FOIU01000003.1:300000-460944 GCF_900111495.1 Chryseobacterium wanjuense
AAAAAACTCGCTCGGATTAGAATATAATCTCGGATGGCTGTCCTTCGACCAAAAACTATGTAAAGCTGTTTCTGTCGTGTAATACAGGTTTTCATCGGCTCTGGAGAAATATCCCGTTTCTTTTGTAATCTGGGTTAAGAAAAATGCTTTTTTAACGCAGGTATTTATTTTAAATTCTTTTAAAGTTTTGTTTAAAGAAGTGAGAAAAGTTTCAATCGTCGGCGACCCGAAACTGTTGGTTCCTTTATCGAAAAGCTGGGCAACATCCGGATACATTTGCTTAAATTCTTCTGCCGTGATCGGAGCTTCACATCTCGGGCATTTCTTAGCAATCTCGAAATAAGAACCGTCTTTTTTCAGGAATTCTCCTTCATGTTTTTTGATATTTCCGGTACATTCGGCTTTTAACCAAAGGAATTCGGTCACTTTTTTGAAAACATCGAACGTCACTTCTTCATCTTTGTTGTAGACCTCTTTGGTCAATGCTTTTACGATCGCATCGGTTTTGGTGAATTTTTCCTGTTTGGCTAATTCATCTTTGATTTTATTGGCAATAACTCCCGCAATTCTTTTTTTCTCGTCTGCAGTGGCCGTTTTATTGGTTCCTCCGAATTTGTAGGTGTGGGTTCCGTCTTTTTTACCGCTGAGTTTTTCCCTCCATTCTTTTAATGTTTCATCTGATTTTGGACGGAGTTTTATTTTAATTTTTGCTAAACCATTTTGTGCAGTAGCCTTCAGCGTTGTGAGTTCGGCTCCGTTTTCTTTGGCTTCCAGAACGGGTAAACTAGCATCTTTCGCCAGTAAAAGTTCTTCTTTTTCTTTAATATTAATACTTACTTCTTTTCCATCCAGCAGCATTGTTTTTGCCACCACGAAAACTTCTTCTTCCAGCGGTGCACTGTTGATCGGCGTCATGACAGGACCCAATTTGTACAACGGAAAAGTAATGGATTCCCCTTTTTTATAAGAGGTTTTGGCAAGGGCATTTTTAATATCATCAAATTTCGCATACTTTTTATCCTTTTTCGCAGCGGGATTTACCTTGCCTTTGATAATGTTGGCAATATTATCTTTGTTGATGTTGTTATTGTCCTTTGCGAAAGTATATTTATGCTGCCCATCCGTTTCATCCGTCTCTTTGGTGAATTCTTCTTTTGCGAAAAAAGCATCCAGAAGAGACTCCGTTTTGGGTTCTTCTACCACGCTGGTTGTCTTTCCTTCAGGTTTCTGGGCGGTCGGCTTCTGTTCCGGCTCTACAGTTCCTTTGGTTTCCTGTACAGCTTCCGGTTTTTGCGAAGTATCTCCCACTCCTTTTTCTTCTTTTTTCGAAGCGGGCTGCTCATTATTGGTTTTTGCAGGTGTTGCCGTCTGTCCTGAATCTGAAGCAGGTGTCTTGGCATCAGACTTTGGCTGTGGCGCAGGTTCTTTATATTCAGGATTTTGAACTTCTACGTTATTCGTAGCATGTTTTCTGTCTTTGTAATATTCTACGGTCACATAAAATTCCAGTTTCTTGGGATCTTTCTCTCCGCCTGCTGCTTTTTGCATCAAAACTTTCGTTAAAGCAAATTCAGCGGTTGCCGTTCCTGTCCTATCAACCAAAACTTCCTTGCTGTCGACAAAAAGATTGGCATTATGATGACCATCTCCCGCCGCATCGTCTTCCCAGAGGGTGAACAGCAGTTTTTTTCCTGTAAGATTAATACATTGAGCTTTGGCTATTAATTTTTCATTATAACTAAAAACCGTTCCCTTCGAATCATCTGCATAGTGCAGCTCAACCTTATCAATTTTCGGAATTCCGGCGAGTTGAGGGGTAATATCGATGGTAGTAGAACCTTTTCCTTCCGGCTCGTGAAGATAGGCTTCGAGACGATAGGTGTTTTTTGCTGACACCTCACCGAAAGTGAAATTTCCGTCTCCTGTTTTCTTGATATTGGTAGTGGTAAAACTTCCGTTTGAGCGTTTTTTAAACAATTCCCAAGTAACCAGAGCCGGATTCTGCTCTGCTTTCGGGGTTCCGGGATACCATTCTTCGATCTTGTACAAAGTCTTTTCCCCAACCTTTGGAGAAGGATTTCCGGAAATTCTTGAAACTCCTTTTTTTACTGGCATAGAAAGTGTTTTTTAGATTTAAATTAATAAGCGTCAATTTCACTTTCCAGGACAGTCTCTTTGAAGTCCTGCATTTTCACCAGCGGATTGATGTGCTGTACCGTCTTGTTATCGGCATTTTTCACGTTCTGTTTGCTCATTTCTCCGCGCTGCCCGTGGTCTTTAATCGTAATTTTTCCTCCCACTACACATTGCAGCTCCGAAAGTTCGGTCACGATCTTTTTACCCATGATGGTCACTTTATCATAGGTTTTCTGCCATTTTCCGGCAGGCGCATAAGAACATGGTAAATATCCACCGGAAGTCGGCTTCAATTTACATTGCCCGAAGCTTGGTCCGGGAGGGTTGAACTGAAGGTCATTCTCCGTGACGCCGAGAAAATCTGTGTTTCCATCGGAATCATTCCAAAAGTGCTTCTGATGGGTTGTGACTTTATATTGAGGGAATTTATCACCCTGATTACACTGGGCTTTACCCTTTTGAACGACAAAGTATTTGCCATCATGAGGTGATGATTGCTGTGACATAATTATGTGATTTGGGTAACATCAAAGATAAAAATTTTACATTAAAAATGAAAAAAGCAGAAATAATTTTCTGCTTTTTAGTATTATAAATTATTAATGTTTAGTAAATTCCGGCTCTTCCGTCGGTAACATCGTTGGCATAAAGTACTCATTCAGCCAATAGAAAATCTGCCCGTTCTGCTCGATTTTCACGGCAGGATTGTTTCTGTGAGAAAGCATTCTGTCTGCCAGATCTTTGTAGTGACGGAAGTAGGTTCTTACCGTTTCATTCGTGATGATTTTCGATTTTCTCCAGCCTTTCAAATTGTATTTTGACATTAATTCTTCTTCAGAATTGTCGAAACCGGTACTGATTCCTACTGCGTAAGACATTGGCTGCTCGTAAAGATCACCTTTATCCAAGAATTTTACTGTCGGATTGTATTTTTTCAACAAGCTTACATATTCCTTGATCGCTCTGGACTGATTAAAATCTGCTCTTTCGGCTCCCGTTTTCTGATATACTTCTGTGTAGAAAAGCTTTAAATTATCGTATTCCGTCTCAGAAATCAGGATTCCTTTTTCCAATCCGGGCTTGTAGTCTTTCAATTCTTTCGGAATGTATCCTTTTACCAAAAACGGACTTCCGTAATTGATCAGCTGAGCGGCGATTCCTGCCGGAACAGGGTTTGTAAGACCCGGATACAGATATTTGTATTTCAGATCAACATCCGTTCTGCCCGCTCCCACCGAAGAATGGAAATAATCGTTCAACGATTTATCCAGCGTTTCATTATCCAAAGTTACCTGTGCAATTAAGCTGTCTACAGACTTTTTCAGATAACCCGGCGTTGCAATGTCCCCTTTTTTAGGGAAAATTACAAATCCCTGAGACATACTTTGCTTCGGATAAGCCAGTGAGAAAAAGCCTTCGTCACCTTCAATTAGGCTGAAATTATTTTTCGTTAAAACATCATTTTGATTAATGATTTTCTGCTTCTTTAATTCAGCGATATTTTTTGCAGTATTGGTTACCACGTTTTCTGCCATCAACACAAAATCATTGTAAGTATCTGAAGATCTTGCGCTTGTCTGGAACATAATCAATCTGGCCTGAGCTTGAGTTAAAGAATTGATCACTCCATACATATTTCCGCTCTGGTTGGCCGAAGTACCTACCGTTACGACGATATTCGTTTCGTCAGGAACGCTTGTCAAAAGATTTCCGGCAGCCATTAAACCTTCGTTTACAGGTTGATAACCACTATTGCTTGCACAATTCATCTCATTTGTTTTCTGATCGATGAAGGTGGTGATCTTGCTGTAATCGGTACTTAAATTTGAAACGGCCACATTATCTCCGCAAGAATTATTTTTATATAAAACCACCCCATATTTCACCTGATTGAAATAAGACGGTTTTTCGAATCTAAGTTGTAAATCCTGCAGCAAAGACTTTACAATCGGGGCGTAAGGTGCATTTGGCGCACTGATATCTAAGGCAAAAACAATGTTAATCCTTTTATTTCTCTCCGTAATTTCTCTGTAACGATCGAAATAAATCGGTTCCCCTAACACATTGAAAACATAATTTTTACTATAATCTAAAATATTCGTAAAATATTTCGTTTTCGAATCCGGAGTCGGTGTTTCATTTAATGATAAACTTACCGGATAAATATTTTCAAGCGGAGTTCTTTTATTAACATCCGTCAGAAGAATTGCGGTTCTGTTTTCCGTTTCATTTCCACCCGGAGAGCCTTCGTGAAGGCCTAAAGCCGTTTCCGTAACGCCAGTTGTATTTTTCATTTTAACGGCAGAACGTTCTCCCCACGCCGAAACTACGTTGGAACTTACCCAGCCGTACAAACTCGTGCCGATGCTATCAATATCGATGGTTGGCTTTTTCCCGACCAAAAATCTTTTGTTGTTTTCGGCCTGTTTGTAGACATAAACGATCTGTCCGTTCGGGATTTTTACGTTGGCCTGCTCGATCAAACTTGGTGAATTGAACACCATGATCGAATCGTTTTTATAGTATCTTTCTGAGCTTCTGATGACTTCGCTGTTGCTTGGTACAACGGCTACCCGTACAGGAAAACCTGTTTTTTCGTTTTTTAAAGAATTGCTCCAGAGAAGAAGATCAGATTCCGGAATCCAGCCGTAGGTTTTGATCTGTTTTGATGAAACTTTTTTCATTAATGCATCCGGAATATATTCTGCTACTTTCACCATTCCGTCGCGGTTTTTAAGCACCATTAACGGCTCTAAAAACTTAACTTCTTTATACGATTTTTCATCACTTTTATCTAAATACGCCGTATTTCTGGACCGGTCTGAAATCGCAATCCACGGAACTGATTTTTTAGGAAAACCATTTACGACAGATGCATTATCGATCTGCCCGTATTGTGACGGCTCCGGAGTTCTCTTTGAGGGTAATTTTACCTGACAGCTCGTCAGTAATACCGAAACTCCGATGTAATATGCTGCTAGAGGAAGTTTATTTTTCATCCTGATTTATTTAAATGATTGGTGCGTTCAAGAAAAAAATTCTGAACGAGAAATAATTATTTACTTTGGTTTATATCTATTTTGGTTACACAGTTTTGTGCATCATCGAAGTTTACTTTTACAGTCTGGATGACATTATTTTTGTCAAACTGAAGACCCGCACAGTACATGTAGAAATTGTTTACTTTGCTGTCGTTTACTTTTACCACTGTATTTTCGTTGTTGCACAGATAAGTTCTCAATAAATAATTGTAGTGCATATTGAAACTGTTTCCGTTGGCGATCTGCTGAAGATGGTATTTAAAATCATTATCAATTTTAGCATAAGCATCTTCCACGCTCACTTCTTCTTCCAGGGCATCATAGGCAGGAAGAATTTTGATCTGGTGCAAAATCGGCTCTTCGCTTTCGTCTGTGTAAAGCGTTACGATATAATCGCCCGGTTTTTTGTAGGAATAAATGGCCAGTTTGTCTTTAGAATCGATGTTTCCGGTCTCACCGAATTTCCAGGTGAACTGTTTGGCATCGGAAACGGCGCGAAACTGTACGTTTTCAAATTGCATGGCCTGAGTCTGGGCGTCGATCAAAGTTTTGTTTTTTGTAGTGTCTTTCGGCTTCGGAAGGCCTCTTGCGGAAACCATTACCGGAAAGGATTTGGAATATTTGTTATCGATAATCAACGTTACCTGATAATATCCCGGTTTATTGTAAAAGTGGATTCCACTGCTTTTATCAGAAGTTGTCCCGTCCCCAAAACTCCATCTCTTGGTTTTTGCAAACTGGGTTTTGTCTTCAAACAAAAGCGTATCTCCTACTGCAACAGACGACGGATAAACTACCCCGACAATATCATCGGCGGAGTGTATCACTTTCTTCTGCAACCACAATGCAACCAACGCAGCTATCAGCAAAGTCGCAATAACACCAATAATAATGTTCTTCTTGTTTTTTTGAAAGTAATTCATAGTTAATGATTGTGTGATGTGTGTGTGTTTTATTTTATGTATTTTCTTCCTTAGTTGAATATTTTAGCTTTACTGAGTTCTTGATTTTAGGGCTGTTTCGCGTTGGAAAAGCTGGTTTTTCTTTTCTTTAAACCCGATTGAGCATTCCTCAAACTGTTTTTGGAAACTTTTGATATTCTCAGTTTTGCTTGAAATAATTTTTTTATCGTCGAAGTACATTTTATAAAATTTCGCAATCTGCGGAAATGCATCTTTCCTGATGTCTGTCGTGTTATCATTGGCCAGCTGATTCGCTACATCATTGATTCCGTTCATGATATTATTCTCGGTAAAAGGCTGCGGAGGCTGGTCGGTAAGCCTGTTGATCTGCGAAAATGTACTGTCCATCAATTTGTAGGTGAATTTCTGTTCCTGGTCGAATTTTGTTTTTTCTTCAAGATTCCGGATCGAGATGATGTCTTCATCGGAAAACGGTGATTCAAAACCTTTTAAAAAGATAATTCCCAGAAAGATAAGTGCTGCCAAAAGCATTAAGATCAAATATAAAAACTGATAATGCCTTTCTTTTTTTGATAGTGTGATTTGTCCCTGCATGATTTTCGTTTTTATCTTCTACGTCTGCTTCCTGTGAATTTTCTGGTAGGATCTACCCTCAATTCGTTGTTCACAATTCCTACTTTTCCTCTGCATTCGGAAAGATCCCGAAGGGCAATCTGCTCGTCGTAGGAAACCTTTACAATCTGATTTTTCAGGGCCAGCATCGGCTCGATCTGCTTCATCAGAATGGAATAATGCTTGAAATTGTCTGCGCTGTCTTTACCCATGATGTTTTTCGCATCCTGTACGTTGTCCATGATATAGTTTTTCAGGATAATATCATTGTCCACCTTGTTGATATCAAGCTGATTCATCCTGTAATAAATACTATCTACATGAGTTCTGAGCAGATCGCTTCTGGTAAGTAATTCTCGGTAGTCATCAGCCTGCTTTTTGATTCCTTCTCTCTGCTGGTCGTAGCTCTTGAAAAAGAAAAAGACGCAGATGAAAGAAACAGCTGATAATGCGACAAATGATAGAACAAATTTCCAAATGCCTATCCTGACGTCTGACTTGTTTAATTTTTTCTCCCTGTTCGAAGACATATTTTGTGATTTGTTTGGGCCTGTGAAATTATAAAAAAATAATTTATTCACAAAATTTAACTTTTTCAGGGAAATAATGAAGAACATTTAATTAATTTAAGATTAATTTTCACTTTCGCTATATTTTCATAATTTAGCTCCCTGAATTTTAATTATCATCCACCAAATCGATATTAAAGTGAGTAAAATATTAACTAATACTGTGCGATTTTCTATAGCCGACAGTGATTTTTATTTTAAAAAAATAATGATCAAAACGCTGATGGAAAACCCGTTCTATATGCTTCTTAACGACTGCAACAACGGCCACGAGCTGATCAGCAGAAATTACAGAAGGCAGGAAGACGTATTTGTCGTAGAACTCTTCATGCCGGTATTAAGTGGGCTTGAGGCGATAAAATACATCCGAAAAAGCAACATCGAAACGCCGATCATCACTTACTCCGGGACTTACCAGGAGGATATGGCAGAAATTCTTTCAAAAATTCCGAATATTTTTTATTGCGAGAAAAAAAGCAATGTCATCAAAGATATTATCAAAGGAAAAATAGCTTCCAACAGCTTCGATTACGAGACCTATACCAAAGAATGGGAACAACAGCCATTGGCCGTAATGGAGTATATGGATCGCCAGAAAAAAAGCCAGGAAGAACTTTCTCCGACCGAAATACAGCTCATGAAATTCTGCTACGAGGGTTTCAGCAACAAGGAAATCGGAGAAAAACTGAACCTCAGCACGAGAACAATTGACACCTATATCAACCGCCTTACAGAAAAGCTCGGATTGAAGACAAAACTTCACCTGATCCGCTTCTGCGTGGAGAACGGCTACTACAATTCCAGCATGTAATGGTAATTTAACAGCTAATTAATATATACTAAACAGTAAAGTTTCAACCTTTTATCGAAAAATATTTTGCCACTAATTTGCTAATATTCAATTTTTTTAACTAAATTTGCACACCTAAAATTTAAAATTAAAAAAGGAAATGACAAAGGCAGAATTGGTAAATACCATCTCAAATAAGTTGGGAACAGAAAAGAATGAAACACAGAAAGTTGTAGAAGCTTTTATGCAAGAGATCAGGACTTCTATGTATAATGGAGATAACGTTTATTTAAGAGGTTTTGGTTCTTTTATCATCAAAACAAGAGCTGCTAAAACAGGAAGAAATATTTCTAAAAATACTGCAATTGAGATTCCTGCTCATAACATTCCTGCTTTCAAACCTTCAAAATCTTTTGTAGAGAAAGTAAAAACTAAAGTTGCAGTAAAATAAGACATTAACTGAATATTAACTAGTTACTAAAAAATTAAAATTATGCCAAGCGGAAAGAAAAGAAAAAGACACAAGGTTGCAACTCACAAAAGAAAGAAAAGAAGAAGAGCAAACAGACATAAGAAAAAATAATCTCTTTTTCTGAGATTTACAATATATAATATAGTTGGTGATTTTAAGTTTTAAAGGTTCACCGACTATATTTTGTTTTGCAACTATAAGATTCCGCAGAAATACATTGTGGTTTACTATTTTTTATGAAAAGTACTTTTCTTTCAATAGTAATTCTTAACTTAAGAACATTATAATTTGATGAAAAACCATGCCTATTTCTTACAATCTTAACAATTTTTATCTTACAACAAAATGAAGAAAGAACTTATAGTTTCGCATGAAGATGATCTTACAAAGATTGCACTGCTGGAAGACGGAAGACTATGTGAACTTCATGAGCAAGAGGACAAAAGCGATTTTATAGTTGGAGATTTGTTTATTGGAAAAGTAAAAAAACTGGCACCCAACCTGAATGCCGCATTCGTAAACATCGGGTACGAAAAGGATGCTTTCCTGCATTATCAGGATCTTGGGCCGCAATATCTTACTTATCGTAAATTTTTAAGAGATACGATTTCTAAAAAACAAAATGCTTCAAGTTTAAAAAATTTCGAAATACAACCCGAAATAGATAAAAACGGAACTGTAGACAAAGTAATCGCTAAAGATGACCTTGTTTTATTACAAATCACCAAAGAACCGATCTCTACAAAAGGACCCAGAATTTCTACTCAGGTTTCTTTAACAGGACGTTTTTTGGTTTTAATACCTTTCGATAACAAAGTTTCGATTTCCAAAAAAGTAAAAAGCTTTGAGGAAAAAGAAAGATTGAGAACATTAATCGAAAGCATTAAGCCCGAAGGTTTCGGAGTCATTATAAGAACCGTAGCCGAGGGTAAAAAGGTAGCAGACCTGCACAACGACATGAATCAGCTGATTCAGAAATGGGAAACTACTTTTAAAAATATACAGAAAAATAAAGTTCCGTCGAGAGTCTTAAGCGAAGATGACAAAGCTTCAGCTATTTTAAGAGACAATTTCAACCAGGATTTTGTAAGCATCACTTGTGATGACGAGCAGATGGTTGAGGAAATGAAAAACTATCTGGAAGTTATCGCTCCGGAAAGAAAGAATATTGTCCACTTTTATAATTCTCATATTCCTCTTCTGGAATATTATAATGTAGAAAAACAGCTCAAGCAAAGTTTCGGAAAACACGTCAATATCCCAAGCTCAAAAGGTGCATATCTTGTCATAGAACATACAGAAGCATTACACGTAATCGATGTAAATTCCGGAAATAATATCACCACCGGAGCCGCTGTCAACAAAGAACATGCACTGAAAGTAAACAAAATGGCAGCCACAGAAATCGCAAGACAGCTTCGTCTCCGCGATATGGGTGGGATCATCGTAATCGATTTTATCGATATGCAAAACCCGGATCACAGAAGAGATCTGTACGAACATCTGAAGGAAGAGATGAAGCGCGACAAAGCCCGCCACAAGATCCTTCCGCCAAGTAAATTCGGTCTGATACAAATCACGAGACAAAGAAACCGTCCGGAAAAACAGATCGACACCAAAGAAGAAAACCCGAACAAAGACGGAGAAATCGTAGCACCGATCGTCATTGTGGAAAGAATGGGTGAAACCCTTAGAACCATCATGCAAAAGGAAAAAGGAAAACTTTACCTGCATGTGCATCCATTCGTGGAAGCATACCTTACAAAAGGAATCAACAGCTTCCAGATGAAATGGTTTATGAAATACAAAAAATGGGTAACCGTCATCCCAAGGGATTCTTTTAAATATTTAGAATACAGGATTTATAATTCGAATAAAGAAGAATTGATAGGATATTCTAATTAATACAAAATTTTAAACCTCCAGTTTTTCTGGAGGTTTTTTTTGTTGATTTTCGGAAAGGGAATTTATTTTTCCCATTCATACTTCTGTTCTACAGTAAACCTCTGATTTGTTATTACTTTACTGGACTTCGGAAGATTTTCAGCAACTTTGGCAAAAATTTTATTCATATGAGCCTCTTTTGCTTCAACATAATCTTTTAAACTTATTTTTTCTTTATTTAAAAATTTTGGTTTGAAAGTGATTGTACTTTTATCATCAACATTTACAGATTCAGCTTTCCAAATGTCATGATCTTTATTTTCTGTACGGATATCCAGAATTAAACCCGGAAGACCATAAAACTTGAAAGGTCCCGCAGAATATGGAAGATCTTTTGTAAAGTAGGCAATAATCTTTGATCCTCTAAATGTTCCTGTAGCTTTATAGCATTTATATCCCGCAATTGTTTTAGTTTGATCTTCTTCTATTTTCCAAGTGGGCTTTGGAACTTTATCATAAATAAAAAAATCTCTGCTATCGACATTAGCAGTGAAAAAGAAATTCCTTTCAGAATCATCGTTTAAGTCAGAAACAAAATATTGTTTTGTTGGTTTTTTACCATTATCTAAATTAACAGCCATAGTCCAGTCTCCAGTCAATTTATTTTGTGTTACAATTGAATCCTGAATTGATATGGTCTGATTGTTTTTAATATAAAGGTCTTCATGAGATGTTGTAAAAGGTGACAAAACCCTAAGATACTTCACATGAATTTGTTGTGAGAAATAAAATCCGGAAATAAAAAGTAATGTTAATAAAATAATTTTTTTCATAAGAATGTGTTTGTAGACGATAACCCTTTCAGAGTTTAAAACTCTGAAAGGGTTGTTAAACTGTTTAAGTTAAATAAATTAAGTTAACCAAAATCCTGCAACTTGCAAAGCAACTTTTACTCCATTTTGCCAAGCTTGACAACTTGCTAAATTCGGTTGATCGGAGTAAACTGTTTCCTGACCTACTACTTGTCCTCCAGACCAGTAGGTAATTACAACACCACATTGTTGAACATCTGCTTTTTGTTCAGTTTTTTCTTTTTTTCCGGTTTCTTTGGCGACATTTCCATTGTCTTTGGCGCTAACAAGACCTGCAACTCCGAAAGCTGCTAGTAATAAAGTCTTTTTCATCATTTGAAATTTTAAATTAATAAATTATTTAATTCACTCCGCTAAGATATATATGATTCTTTCTTCTTACAACAACCAACAGTTATAAAATCAACAACCGTTGGTTATCATTTTAAAAAATATTACTTTAGCACTAAAATCTGAGATTTATGGGTTTAGATACAAAACTTCGCAAACTAAGAGAACAAAAAGGCTGGTCACAAATGGATGTAGCTCATCAGTTGGATATTTCTCAATCTGCTTATAACAAGTGGGAAGCCGGACAGGCAAAGCCAACTTTATTAAATTTACAAAAAATAGCTGAAATTTTCGAAGTTGACTTCTTCGATTTAATTCAAGAGCAAATTCCAAACTTAGATTTGTCTAATGCAAAATTTGAAAACTCTCCGTTTTTTGTGATAGAATCTACACACAATACAATTAGCTATGATTCACCCGAGCTAATTTCAAAAATTCTAGACAATCAAAATCAAATGGCAAAATTAATGGAAATGCAAAATAAATTGATTGAAAGTTTATTGAAGAAATAAAATATTCTACAATATTAATCAGAAGAACTTTCAACAAAAATGAAAAACCACCACTACAAAACCACCATCCAATGGACGGGCAATAGAGGAAGCGGAACCAGCAGCTATCGCGATTACGAAAGAAGCCATACCATTTCCGCAGAAAATAAACCTGTGATTGAAGCTTCTTCAGATCCCGCTTTCCGGGGTGATAAAACGAAGTATAACCCGGAAGAGATGCTTTTGTCTTCACTTTCTTCGTGTCACATGCTTTGGTATCTTCATTTTTGCTCGGAAGCCGGAATTATTGTGACAGATTATGTAGACCACGCTACCGGAATTATGGAAGAAACCAACAATGGAAGCGGTCATTTTGTAGAAGTTACTTTACATCCTACCGTTACTTTGCAAAACGAAGAGATGACAGAAAAAGCAAAAGAACTTCATCATAAGGCCAATGAATTTTGTTTCATCGCCAACTCAGTGAACTTTCCGGTAAAACATATCCCTACAGTGTTAGTTAAATAAAAATATTTTCATTTCAACACCTTTGAAACACTTATTAATATTAACTTTTTCAAACAATAAGTCTAAAATTTTTAATTAAAACTCCACTTTAAGGGAATTATTTATCAAATAATCATTAAAATTTAATATTATTTGCATATTTATTGATAATAAATGTGATTTTTTTGATTATTTTATGCAAAATGTGAAGTTTTTTTTATATTTTTATATAACTAAAACTGACCATGATGAAACCGAGATTAACCATCTTCGACGAGCCGCTGTTGTATACAGAAGGGCTCTCCAAACTGCTCGACCAGAGTGAAATTTTCACGAGTGTCCATATTTGTAATTGCCCACAGGCTCTTGCAATGATTCTTCAGGAAGATCCTCCGGAGTTTCTCATGATCAGCTCCAATATGCTGATCCTTACAGATCTCTACAAATCGATAGAGAATATTACTTCCAACAACAAAGGGATTAAGATTATCATTATCGGAAGCGATTATGATGTGATCGATATTCGAAAACTTTTCAACAAAGGCATCAAAAGTTATCTTGATAAAAACAGCCGCTACGATGAGTTCATCAAATCTATTCAGGCATTACTTCACAACGAGATCTATATCTGTGATCATGCAAAGGAAAGAATGCTCAATTTCATCAGCAGCGAGCAGGAACAAACCAGAGCTCACATGAGAGATCCTCTCACAAAACGTGAAATGGAAATCCTGAAACTGATCTGCGACGGTCTCAGCAGTAAAGACATCTCTGAAAAACTTTTCATCAGCATCAATACGGTAGAAACACACAGAAAAAGAATATTATTAAAACTTAATGTAAAGAACTCGGTAGGGGTCGTAAAATACGCAATTGAAAATCATATTATTGACTAGCAACCAACTAACTAACCATGAAAAATTCCAAACCCGCAGGTTTGGAATTTCTTTTATACCATGAAAAAAAATGTAAATGGTGAATGGTAAACAGTAAATCTTAAAAAATTCACGACTCACTTGCGCAAGCAAAATTCACCATTCACAATAATCTCTACTCATAGTCCGGCATTTCAGCGTTGTTGAAAAGAACAGCTCTTGTGAGATCAGTCATAGAGCTGTTCAGATTGATAACCATAACATTCTTCTGAGAGATGTTATCATTTGAAGTATTCATGAAGATTACTTGGGCATTATTGGGCGAAAATCTCGGATCGAGATCATTCGTACCCATGGCTTTTTCGCTTTCCGAAGAAATGTCGTACGTCGTGTCTGTCATTAAGTTATAAACAAAAATATGGGAATCGAGCTGTCGGTAATTTCCGGAGCTGTCTGTATATCCGGAAAGATCGCGTGTATAGACAAGCATTTGCCCGTCGACAGAAAAATTCAGTCCGCCACTTGCTCCGGTCGTGCCTGTGAGCACGGTTTCCAAAACATTTCCTGTCATATCTATCACATATATTTTTGTATTATATCCGCTAAAATCATTAGTTTTTATTGCAATTTTGCTTCCGTCATAGCTCCAGTCACATTCGGAGATCATGCTTCCGTCCGGTGTTGTGTAGACCAGATTCAGGCCGCTTCCGTCTTTATTAATTCTGTATAATTTGTTGAAATTAGCATACAAAAGCTCCTGTCCGTTGTTTCGCCATGCAAAATCAAGTTCATCATTTCTGAAACCCGCCACCGGAACGGTTGTTACCTTGAAAAGATTCGAGCCATCCGGATTTGCGGTGTAAATATGATTGCTTCCGCCTTCCGTTCTCAAAAATGCTATCAATCCGGAATTATTATTTTTCCGTGGTCTCCAGCTGTTGTAAGAAGAATTGGTAAACTGAAAATTCGTTCCCGTATCGTTGCTGGAAATAATCACAAAATTTCCGCCTTGTTTCTGAACATAATGATAGCGGTTCGTAGGAACAGTATTGGTCGTGAATTTACTGATCGGGCTCAGAACCGGAGGATGGATGCCGTCTGAAACAGAAACCTGCCAGAAATAGCTCACTCCGTAATTTAGATTATTGAGGGTATAATGGGTAGCCGTAAGATCATTTACCTGAACGACATTTGTATTAATATTATTTTTTATGGTTAAATTATATTTTAAAACATCAGTCGTATCAGGATCAGTTGAGCTCCAGGTCAGTTCGACACTCAAAGGCTGATCGGTTGCATTATCGATCGGGCTTAGCAGTTGCGGTGCGGTAGGCGGAGAATTCAGCGAGGTATCGTCGTCCATTTCAAAAACTACAGTTACTACCTGATTCTGATTCTGAATATTTACCCCCTGATAATTGGTAACATAGCCAGTAAGTTCCGCTTTTACGGAATAATTTCCGACCGGCATTCCTGTAATTTCAAAAGATCCGTCTGTTCCGGTAAAAACCGTCTGTGTAGAGGGCGAAGTGAAAATTTTCACATTGGCAATAGGCTGATTTGTCCCTCTCTTCACTACTTTTCCTTTCATACTTCCTGTCTGAGCCTGGTCTACAAGTTCTTCATCACAGGAAAACAAACATAAAGAAAGGATGAATATGCTGATAATTTTAATTAAAGTTTTCATAGTTCATGTTTTTATTTGTTACCAATGTAAAAATTGAGTCCCAGTGCAAATCGTAATGCCTGATCTTTTCTTTTGCCATTTACCAGACCTTCCCAATCGTCTTTGAAACCTACATCATACTGAGAAGAGGCTCGCAGCCCGATGTTTTTGGCCAGCATAAATTCCAGACCGCCGCCGAACTGCCCTTTGTATCTTGGTTTAATATTGGAATACATGATCCCTCCTCCACCGTAGATGTATGGACTGAACCGGTATTTCGGAAAAAGAAGATATTCGAGATTGACTTCAGGAACGAAGAAATTCCGTTTTACGATGTTTTCATTTTCGAGCGTGAAAATATTTGCATTAATTTCAACATTAAAATTAGGACTGAAAAAATATTTAAAACCTAATTTTCCTCCGATATTCATTTTGGGATTCACATAATCATCTTTAATTTTCTGTGCTTCCACATTTCCAAAGACGGCAAATTTTTGTCTGTAATTGTCCGGAAATTTATTTCCTATCAGTCTGTTTTTATTTACGTCCTGTTCACGTTCATATTCGTCAATCACAACTTGGTAATTACCTGTATTATCGACAGATTTGCCCCAGATTTTATCTTTAATTCCTTCTACAATTAAAGCTTTTACAGCTTTTTCGATGGCTTCGGTCACGGCAAGCTGTACCGGTTCGTTCTGTGTTAAACCTACCTCAGCTTCCAATAATCTTTCCGTATCGATATATCTGAAAAAACTTCCGTTGACACTTGTAGAAAGAATGGTTTTTGAAGTATAAACTGTTTTCAGGATTTCCCCGTTCAAAGTAGAAACGGCGCGAAGATAAATGGTAATCCGGTCCTGTCTGTACTGTGTAGAAGCTCCTATACCGAAATATCGTGCTCCCAATCCGCCTGTCATCACATTGCTGTCGTAGGAAATGACTCCCCCTTCCAGCAAAATTCCGGCATATAAAAGCGGCGGCAGAGACTGGCTGTTTTTGTCGGCATCTTTCAGATATTCCTGCCTTGTGGAACGGATGATCTGTCTTTCGTTGAGAAGATTGGCAATATTTTCCCTTTCGATAGGGATAAACCATCGGCTGTCTTCCAAAGCTTTGATTAAAATAGTGGTGGTACCCTGCGGCACGGCTGTGCTCCAGTTGTTCCCGTTTTCAGAGGGTTTGTACTGCCCTGTCTGATCCCTGAATTTGTAAACACCGATTACAATTTTTTCTTTGGGTAAAGGCATGTTTTTCAACTCTGTGGTGTAGATTGTGTTTTCGCCCAATGTAGATCTTTCAGGATTGGAGGGCAATCCGAGCAAAGAACTACAGGCCTGTGTGATGCACAGGAGTATAGTACAGAAAAAAATTCTGCTGTAAGTTTTGGCTCTCATGGTTATGGTTAATTAAATTAGTTTTTTAAATATTAATTATTTTGGAATAATCACTTCGGACTGATCTCCTGTAGCTGTGTCCAAAATATTAATCAGCAGTCCCTGAGCGGTAGTCGTGACCTGCAAATACATGGTTCCGAAAAGATAATTTCCGGGCTGTATGCTTCCCTCTCCGAACTGATCTTCAAACAATTTTCTGGATAATTCACTCAAAACCTGCCTGTTGAGACTATTGCTGAAACTGTCCAGAGAATTTAAATTATCAAGCAAACTGTCGTAATCATTTTTCTGATCAAACTGATTTTGCGCATTTGCAGAACTCAAAAGCCACTGATAATTGAAAGTATCCCCTCCGAATGCAGGGTTGAGCGGCTTATAAACGAGTTGCTGGGATTTTCCGAAGAACATTCCCGCGACAATGGTCAAAAAAATTACAAAAGTTTTCATGGCTGGCGTTTTTAGTAAATAAATTCATTTTTAATCAAGTTTTTCTTGGCGTTATAATCTTTGATATATTTTAAAGTATTGGTTAATTGTTCTTTCAGATAGTCTTCACTGGGATTGGTCATAAAGCTGTACACTACTTTGTCATCAATTTCGATATTGATCTGTCCGTTGGTACCGCGAACCGGAAGTTCGGAAATCGTAATGGCAGAATTATTCTTATCCTGACTCTGGCTGTATTGAATGTAAAAAAGGTCATAAAAATCTTTTCCTATCTTGCTTTTAGTTTCATCGATGGTTAGACCTTTCAGTTCATAAAAAACCTCTTCTTCTATTTTCGCTACTTTTTTCTTAAACAAATCACTGTTCAGCTCCAAACTGTCTTTTGCAATAAGTTTTTGAGTTTCTTCATCTTTTATATAAAGGAAAGCTTTTAAGGCATCTTTTTTTTCGAGGTTGACATTAATCTCCGATAAAACCTTCACTTCATTGGGATTCATTGAAAATTTTCCGCTCTGCTGATTGTTGGAAAGATTTCCGCTGCTGCCTTTTTTAATGGAAACTAAAAGATAATTAAGCTCTTTATAAATAGTAGTGCTGTTGCTTACAACCGCTTTTAATTTGATCTGATTTTCTACAAAACTGCTCTCGATCTTGGCTGTGACTTTTTTATCTTCTTGTGCATGCACCAGGGCCGACAAGAAGATAAAAAAAGTACACAAAATCAAAGAATATGAGTTTATCATAATGTTTTTTCAATAGTTTCTTACAAAAATGGTTTTATTATCACCTTTTACATGAATCTGCATTCCGTCTGAAATGCTGTTGCTTCCGGTGACATCGATAATATTGTTATTTCCCTGAGCAGAAATGGTGGTTTTGTTTTCCGTATCAGTAAATGAGTTGACAAAATAAAGCGTATTGTACTCTCCCAATTGTCTCACTGCAATATCAGTTTTGGCATTAATAGAAAGCTCCACACTGTTATTGTTCCCTATCTGAAGAATGTTGGGAGAAACAGACAGATCAGGATTTTGAACGGCAATAATATTCAGAATAGTATTACTGTTGATCTTTTCCCAATCAATCTGTTGTGCTTTCAAAGTGGTGAAAAGCAAAAGTGTAATGACACTCCATCCCAATTTAAACATGGTATTAATTTTTATTTAAAGTTAACTGATTGATGCACTGCATAAAACACGTTTAGCAGGTAGTGATAAAAAATCACTGTATTCAGGGATGCCTGAAAAAATAGCACTAAAGACAAAAAAGGAGAAGCAAAAGCCTCTCCTCCCTTCAAATTTCAGAAGTACTAATTTGATTGATTAACCATTAAAGAATTATTATTTCCAATTTGAGTTCCCACATGTACATGTGCGTCTCCACTTTGGCTTATTATTGCAATATTTCCGTCACCTACTTGGCTGTCTAATGCTGAGTTTCCGTCACCAATTTGTAATTGAACCAACAGGTTATCAGATCCTACCTGACCGCCTAAAGCTACGTTGTCATCACCCACCTGAACAGCAGCAGCAATATTATCATCTCCTACCTGAGCGTGTGTGGCACTGTTATCATTTCCTTGTTGGTATTGAACTAAAAGGTTATCATCTCCAATCTGCATTCCTACAGCATCATTTCTTCTGCCCAACTGAACCTGAGCTGAGGTATTGTCGTCACCCCATTGCAGAGAGGTAGCATTATTTCTTCTTCCATCCTGATATTGTACAGCAGTGTTGTCACTACCAAGCTGGATAGATAATACTTCGTTTCTTCTTCCCATTTGTGTTTGTTCTGTAGAGTTGAAAGCTCCGATCTGCCAAGTTGTAGCCTCATTTCTGTTTCCTTGTTGGCTTACTTCATTGGAGTTTCCGAGACCCAACTGATTGACATCTACCGAGTTTCTGTTTCCAATACTTTCAGCATCGTTGGTGTTCATAATACCGATCTGATCGATGTCTGCAGTGTTTCTGTTTCCGTCTTGTGTTAATTCATTAACATTCATAAGACCAGTCTGGTCTACAGTAGCGGTGTTCATGTTTCCAGTTTGAGTACTCATGTCGATATTTGCTTGCGCAAAAGTGAAACTCACGGCCATAAGTGTAAATACACTTGTAATAAAGTTTTTCATCTTAGTAAAAATTAATTGGTTAATAGTTGGACAAAGATAGAGGCAATATCAACTGTGCGAACCATGATAAAAGTGTAAATTTTCAAAATCACCAATTACAGTCTGAAATGTCACCATCTCCCGTTTTTGTGGTATCACCGGAATTGATTACGGGAAAGTACGGTAAGAGATGCGGGGTTCGGGGGTTGAGTTTCAGGGTCCGAGTTTCGAGTTTTGAGGGTCGGGGTTCGGGATTCGAGTTTAGAGTTTAGAGTTTAGAGTTTTTGACGTTAAGAGAATTATACTTTGTCATTTCTAATAAGAGTTTCAGAATATTCAACCAATAGTTTGTTTAAAATTTTATTGTTAAGATCTTTTCAAGATGACAAACTATGCAATCACTTATATTATTAATAAATAATTCATCTTAAAACTAAAAACTCTAAACAAGTAACATCTAGCAACTCGAAACTCAAAACTCTAAACTCTAAACTCGAATCCCGAACCCCGACCCTCAAAACCCAACCCTCGAATCTCAAAAGAAATTCTTAAATTTGAGATATGAGTTTTGGAAAAGATTTATTAAGGAAAATAAAAAGCGCCGAGTTACCCGGAGAAAATGCCCATGGAGTTTTTTCACCGCCGTATCGTCCCGTTTTTACGTATGAAGAAGCATTGGCTAATAATCCAAAATTTGCCGCTGTAAACATTATTTTATATTTAAAAAATGATGAATGGCATTTTCCATTAATTCAGAGGACAGTCAATGAGCACGACAGACATAGCGGACAAATCTCTTTACCCGGCGGAAAACGTGAAGAAATG
The DNA here is from genome assembly GCF_900111495.1 of Chryseobacterium wanjuense. Classification (NCBI taxonomy): domain Bacteria; kingdom Pseudomonadati; phylum Bacteroidota; class Flavobacteriia; order Flavobacteriales; family Weeksellaceae; genus Chryseobacterium; species Chryseobacterium wanjuense. The sequence continues at coordinate 319,945 of NZ_FOIU01000003.1, forward strand.
GACAGAGATTTTGCTGAAACAGCCATTCGCGAAACTTCAGAAGAAATAGGAATCGAAAAACATTATGTGAGAATTATCAGGGAAATGTCTCCCATCTATATTCCGCCTAGTAATTTTTATGTGTATCCGTACATTTCATATACCAAGAAAAATCCACAGTTTATATTACAGCAGACCGAAGCCGTGGAAACTATAGAATTTCCGATCACCTGCTTTCTCAATCTGCCGGACAATCCCGAAATCATGGCTTTACCCAGCGCCGGAGGGAAAGAAGTGCCCGTTATCAATTTCAACGGATACATTATCTGGGGCGCTACAGCGATGATATTAAGCGAATTCAGCCAGTTGCTGAAAAAAATGTAACTTTGCACTATCGTGTTTAATTGAGAGATGGCGAAGAAAAATATTTTCACCGATGCATTCGGTACTCCTTATTTTTTAAAAAGGTTGATTATTTTTATTTTAGGAATTGTGTCTTACAGAAGATTCAATGGCTTTAATAAATTGAAAATAACCGGTACCGAACACCTTGTGGATCTTCCGGATTCCAATGTGCTGTTCGTATCAAACCATCAAACCTATTTTGCAGACGTGGCAGCAATGTACCATGCATTCTGTGCTGTAAACAACGGATATTTAAACACCATTAAAAACCCTATCTATCTGCTAAATCCCAAGATCGATTTTTATTACGTGGCAGCCGAAGAAACCATGAATAAAGGAATTCTTCCTAAAATTTTTAAAATTGCGGGCGCTGTAACGGTAAAAAGAACCTGGAGAGCTGAAGGCAAAAATGTCAACAGACTCGTAGATATGAGCGAGGTGGATAATATTATGAAAGCCTTAGACAACGGCTGGGTAGCGACTTTCCCTCAGGGTACTACTGCAGCATTTGCGCAAGGAAGAAGAGGCACGGCAAAATTAGTCAAAAACCAGCGCCCGATTGTGATTCCGATTAAAATCAACGGATTCCGAAGAGCGTTCGACAAAAAAGGCCTCCGTGTAAAGGTAACAGGCGTAAAACCTACCATGGAGTTTAAAGCACCTCTTGAGATAGATTATGACAAGGAAAATGCTCATGAAATCTTATTGAAAATCATGACTGCCATTGAGCAGACAGAAGATTTCAACCTACTACACAATTATGATGAAGAACTTAAAGCTAAAAAATTAGAACAAAAGGACTCCAATAATTAAAGTAGAATAAAATTATGAAAAGAATAATAGGGATCTTATTCGCAATCATAGTATTAGTTTCATGTAACAGCCAGAAAGTATATTCGGATTTTGAGATCAGCTATTCCAAAAGCGGAGGTTATGCTCCGGTCTATGAGAATTTGCTCATCAATGGCAACAATGCACACTATTCTTTCGAAGGGCAGGGAAAAAAATATAAGAAAGATTTTAAAATCTCAGAAGACGATCTTACAAAACTAAACAATACGCTTTCCCAGAACAATTTCAGGAAAATAGAGGAAGACCGTAAAAAATTGTACGACAATATTACTACTTCCATCAACATAAAAAAAGGTCCTAATGAAGGCAGTAAAACCGATGCCAGCTTGATTATGCCCAATTATAAAACAAACTGGGAAAACATCACCAAAGCCTTTCAGGAGATCATTAATAATAATGTAAAAAAATAACAGATAAGTTGAAGACCCATTTCATTGCTATCGGCGGAAGTGCCATGCATAATCTTGCCATTGCGTTAAAAGACAAAGGATATCAGGTGACAGGTTCGGATGATGCTATTTTCGAGCCATCAAAATCCAGGTTGGAAAATAAAGGAATTTTACCCGCAGAAATGGGTTGGTTCCCCGAAAAAATCACTTCGGATATTGATGCCGTCATTCTCGGAATGCACGCTCATCAGGACAATCCCGAGTTGGCAAGAGCAAAAGAATTGGGTTTAAAAATATATTCTTATCCCGAATTCTTATACGAGCAGTCTAAGGATAAAACAAGAGTCGTAATCGCCGGCTCACATGGGAAAACGACCATCACTTCCATGATTCTTCATGTCCTGAATTTTCATCAGAAAGATGTAGATTTTATGGTGGGCGCACAGCTGGAAGGTTTCGATTGTATGGTAAAACTTACTCAGGATAACGATTTTATGGTGTTGGAAGGTGACGAATATCTTTCCTCTCCTATCGACCTGCGTTCAAAATTTTTACTGTATCAGCCGAATATTGCTTTAATGAGCGGAATTGCCTGGGATCATATTAATGTTTTCAAAACTTTTGATGATTATGTAGAGCAGTTCAGAAAATTTGTGGCAAGCATTACTCCCGGCGGAATTTTGGTCTACAATGAAGAAGATGCAGAAGTGGTAAAAGTAGTGGAAGGAGCTGAAAATTATTTCAGAAAAATTCCTTACAAAACTCCAGAATATGAAATCATTAACGGAAAAGTTCACCTAAAAACAGAAATGGGCGATGTTCCGCTTTCGGTTTTCGGTGCGCACAACCTTTTGAATATGGAAGGTGCGAGACATATCTGCCATACCTTGGGAATTATGGATGAGGATTTCTATGAAGCGATCATGAGTTTTAAAGGTGCTTCAAAACGTCTTGAAAAAGTAGAGAGAGAAGATAAAGGAACGCTTTACAAAGATTTTGCTCACGCGCCAAGTAAGGTAAAAGCAACGGTAAAGGCTTTCCAGGAACAGTTTAAAAATGAAAAAAAATACGGTTTCCTTGAGCTTCACACCTATTCGAGCTTAAATCCTGTTTTCCTTGAACAATACGATCATGCGATGGACGGGCTGGATGAAGCTATCGTTTTCTATTCTGAAGATGCCTTGAAAATCAAAAGAATGGAGCCGATTTCTCCTGAACTGATCAAAGAAAAATTTAAAAATGAAAGTTTAAAAGTTTTTACCAGCGCTGAAGATCTTCACGCTTACTGGAATACGTTGGATAAAACTCAAGGGGTTTATCTGATGATGAGTTCCGGAAACTTTGGCGGGCTGGATTTAACGAAATAATTTTCAATCTATACAAAATAAAACTCCTTTCAGAACTGAAAGGAGCTTTTTATTTTTATTTCTCATCTTTATTATCATTCTCAGGTTGCTTATTTTCAAGCTGAGTCGGTGCCAATCTGACATTTCCGGGATTCAAAATTTTATCAATGTAAACGGTATCTGTAAGAGTATTTATACTGTAAATCTGCATAACACCTTGGTTCGCCGCTGCCTGTCCTAAGATATTCAGATTATTTTGATTACTCACTGAATTTTGGTACATAATCCCAGTGGAATGGGCAGCATTCTGATACAAAAGTGTCGTGGAATAGGCAGAAACTTCCATTATGGTATTTCCGCTTGACTGACCGGCTTGTTCTATTTGCTCGTTCGACGCTTCGGGTAAAGCATTTTCGGCTGGTTTTTTGTCTTTTTCTGAGTTCATGATTTTAGTTTTTTAGATTTAAATAAAGTTAAGGCATATTTTAATTAAAATCAATAAAGTCATAATTAAATTCCCGTTTCCTTAATTCTTTATAATTTTTTTTCATTTCCGTATCAAGCTTTTCTCTTGTGTAAGAAAATGTGCTTTAATTGTCATGAGATCATGGATTATTTTAAATATTAAAGGCTGAACCTAAATTCAACCTTTAAAATTAATTATTATTCGTAATTTTTTAATGTAGATAATAATTCTGATTTATGATTATATATATCATCTAAACTATTTAACAACTTTTTCTCTCCACTATCCTTCCCATTCTGAAATAATTCAATATACTTATTGGAAGAATTAAAATGTAATCGACAAATTGGCTTACGATTATTATCATCTAATAAAATTCCAAAATAAGATTGCGTGTCTCTAAAAGCAATTCTTGTTGCAGGTAAAACTTCTCTCAAAATAGCTTTTACAATCTGTGATCCTTCTATTTCTTCTTCTGTTGTAATAAATTTCGGAGTATCAACATTTTCATCAATAGCCGGAGCCTTATCTTTTTCTTTAGATGGAACAATATCATTCATATTTAAAGCATTCTTTAATCTAAAGCTAATAGATTCATTGATTGAATTTGAAAATGCCTTCTTAGTATACTCTCTGAAAGTAGCAAGCCTAATTGCAGTGATTGGTTTATCAAAAAATTTACTCACCAAAAGCTTTACCATCTCATCTGTAGGATTTTGTAATTCTTTTTCAAATTCACTACGAATAGCTTTTATATATTTTAAATCTTCGGCAGAATCTAAAATACTTTCTAAATTATAACCATTTTTTGTGAAATTTTCTAAAATCTTTAAACTTGAATCTTTTAAATTTGACAAATCTAAAGTAAAAAACGGTTTCTCATCCATGATGTTAGGCTTCTCCAGATCGGCATAAAAATTATATATATGACCATTTGTCAACACTCCAAAACGGGCTTTGGATACATGATAATATCTGTGAAGTTGTGAATTATGTGCATCGGCACTTTCTTTCCAGTGCTTACATTCAATAATTAAAATAGGCTCATTATCCTTTTTAATTACATAATCAACTTTTTCGCCTTTCTTAGTACCTATATCACAGATAAATTCTGGAATTACTTCAGTTGGGTTAAAAATATCATACCCTAAGATTTGTATGAAAGGCATTACAAAAGCATTTTTAGTAGCCTCTTCCGTATTAATTTGATCTTTTAAAGAATCTACACGCTGGTGTAATTGTTCTAGTTTTAATTTTAAATCTGTCTCCATGGTTATTGTATAAAGTTTTCAATGATTATTATCTGTACATCATAAAAATACAGTTTTTGGTTCTTAATATATATTTATTAGTTTTTTTAATAATTGTAAGTTAAATATCTGCAACAGAATTCAACATTTTCTGTTCCCAAGTCGGATCTTTCGGATCAAAAAACAGTCTTTTTCCTGTATCCAGAGAACGGACAACGTTCATTTCGTCTTCTGTTAATTCAAAATCAAAAACATTGAAATTTTCTTCAATTCTGGATGGCGTCACAGATTTTGGGATCACGCAGAATCCTTCCTGCAAATGCCATCTCAGAATCACCTGAGCAACAGTTTTGTTGTATTTGGAAGCAATTTCTTTTAATTTATCATTATCTAAAAGTCCGGTATTTCCGTTTCCAAGCGGGCTCCAAGGTTGCGTAACAATATTATTTTCCCTGTCGTACACCTGAAGTTCCTTTTGCTGGAAAATAGGATGCAGCTCAATCTGATTGATCACAGGCAAAACCTTTGAATTTTCCTTCAATTCTTCCATTTTTTCGATGGTAAAATTGCACACTCCGATTGCCTTGATTTTCCCTTCATGATACAATTCCTCCAATGCCTTCCACGCACCTAAAAAATCCCCGAAAGGCCAGTGAAGAAGGTACATGTCAAGATAATCCAGCTGCAGTCTGTCCAATGTTCTCTGGAAGGCACTTTTCGCTTTTTCATACCCGTGATCCTGAACCCACAGTTTTGAAGTAATGAACAGTTCTTCTCTGTCTACTCCGCTATTTTTCACCGCATTTCCAACTGCCGTTTCGTTGAGGTAAATAGAGGCCGTATCAATCATTCTGTATCCCACTTCAATGGCTTTGATTACTGCATTTTCACATTCCTGCAAATCTTCCATCTGCCAAACTCCGAAGCCCAACGCCGGAATATCTACTCCATTATTCAAACGGATTACAGGCTGTCCCGTATATGTTTTTTGTTGCATAGTTTTTATTTTATTTTTATAGTTAAACAAATTTCTGATAAAATTTTGAGATTTTCGGTTACCAATTTTACGGAATTTTAAAGTTTAAAGTAATATATTTAAGTTATTAACTACCCCGTCTTTTTGCTTCGCAAAAATCCACCCCTTCAGAGAAGGGGAATTACCGTATCTCTAATACTAACTTCTAACCTCTAACCTCTAACCTCTAACCTCTAATTTCTAACTTCTAACTTCTAATCTTTCTTTATTGCCCATCATTTTTCTGAACAAGCCTTTGATATGGTCGATTTCTTCATGATACATTGTATTTTTACGGCAACCGAAATACAATGTGTTTTCCAATTTCTTTTCACCTTCCCAGATCAGTTTTATTTCTCCGTTGTCAATTTCATTTTTGCATAAAAAATCAGGAACGACGGCTAATCCGGCTCCCCCTTTCAGGCAACGGATGATCGAATTTAAATTCGGAACGATATAATTCGGCCGGAAATTAGGTTTATGCCCAAAATTCAAAATCCAGAACTGGAAAAGATGCTCCATATCTCCCGTTGTTCCGTACCATTTTTCCTGTTTCAGCCATTCTTCAGCGTGTTCTATCCCTTTTGAATTCAGGGTTTCAAGAAAACTTCCCGTGTCAACATCTTTTCCGCCAACCAAAATAATCTGTTCGGATGAAAAAGCTTCATGTAAAATATTAGGTGAAGTGCCTTTTTTTGGTGTAATTATTAAATCTAAAATCCCTTTATCTAACTGATCCAGCATTTCGGGATATTCCCCAAAACTGATGATTAAATTAAAAGGAAGCGTTGAAACATACTGCTCCAAAGTCGTCTGAAAAGTTTCAAAACACATTCCCACACTGATCGTCGGTGTATGTTTTTCCGTAGATTTCTGAAAATTTTTCTCCACATCTTCCAACTTCGTCAACGGCTCGGAAATCGCATTGAATAACACTTTTCCTCTCTCCGTAGGAATCATTTTCCTTCCGGTTCTGTCGAATAGCTTGTACCCGACATAGGCTTCCAGAGAGCCCAAATGCAGACTCACGCCCGGCTGAGAAATAAACAAAGCATCCGCCGCTCCCGTTAACGTTCCGGTTTTATAAATAGCTTTAAAAGTACGGTACCATTCTAAATTAACCATAATTTGAAATTTTAATTTGTGAATTGTCAGTTTGCTTCGTAGTGAAAATTGACAAGTAAAACGAATTGACAATTCACCATTCACTTTTTAATCTATCACAATTCTGATACAAATGTATAAATTATATTATTTTAATTATACAAAAATCACACCTAACTTTGCAGAGTAAAATGTAAACAATCATAAAAACAATGAAAAAAGTATTAATCATCAACGGTGGACAAAACTTCGGACATTCCGGAGGAAAATATAATCAGACAATTGCTGAAAATACATTGGAAGTTTTAAAAGGCTTTGAGAATGTAGAAGTTAAAATCACAAATGTAGATAACGGCTACAACAGTAATGAAGAAGTTGAAAAGTTTGTCTGGGCAGATTATATCATTTACCACACACCAATCTGGTGGTTCCAATTGCCAAATGGTTTGAAAAAATATATCGATGAAGTTTTCACGGCGGGCCATGCAAAAGGAATTTATATGAGTGATGGCAGAACGGCAGAAAATCCTAAAATCAATTACGGAACCGGAGGAATGCTTGGCGGAAGAAAATATATGGTAACCACAAGCTGGAATGCACCGGAAACAGCATTTACCCTTCCGGGAGAATTCTTCATGGAAACAAGTGTAGATGATGGGCCATTATTTGGATTCCATAGAATGAACGCCTTTGTATCTTTAGAAAAAATGGAAAGTTTTCACTTTCATGATGTAGAAAAAAATGCGAATATTGAACGCGATATGAAACTCTACAGAGAACATCTTACTACAGTTTTTGAAAAAGAATTAAAACCACAATTAGCCTAATGAAAATTTATCTTACTGCCATCATCAACGCAAAAGAAGAGTACAGAAACGAAGTTTTGGAGGTTCTTCAAAATATGGTCAAAGAAACACGAAAAGAAGAAGCCTGCGAATTGTACACCCTCCACCAGGGAATCGAAAACAAAAACCAATTCGTTTTCTACGAAATCTGGAAAAGTGAAGAAGGTTTGGCGCAACACAACCAACAGCCCTATATTCAAGCTTTTGGAGCTTTGGTTGATGAAAAATTACAGGAAAAACCACAGATTTATTTAACTGAAATTATTTAATAATTAATAAATATTTTTTAACCACAAAAGAAGCAAAAGATTTCAATACTTTATAAGATCTTAAAAGCGGACAAAATTAAAATATAATATTTTATGTATTTTTAAAATCCTGTTTTAAGTCAATTCATTTGCTTCTTTTGTGGTTAAAAAAATAATATAACTCATTAAAATCATGAAAAAATTAGCACTTTTAATCCTTACTTTATTCACAATAGGATTCATTCAGGCTCAAACCAAAAAATCTAAAAATATGAAAAAGAAAATTTTATTTGTAGTCACCAGTCATGACAAAAAAGGTGATACGGGCGAAAGTACAGGATATTATCTCGGCGAAGTTTCGCATCCTTGGGAGGTTCTTCACAATGCAGGGTACGAAATCGATTTTGTAAGTCCGAAAGGCGGAACTCCTCCCGTTGACGGATTTGATTTGAAAGATCCCGTGAACAAAGAATTCTGGGAAAATACAGAATATAAAAATAAAATTGATAACTCCATGAAGCCGTCTCAGGTCAATCCCAATGACTATTCTACCATATTTTATGCAGGAGGTCACGGCGCGATGTGGGATCTGGCCGATAATACCGAATTGGCTTCCATCGCTTCAAAAATTTACGAAAACGGAGGAATTGTAGCCGGAGTTTGCCACGGACCTGCAGGTTTGGTGAATATTAAATTGAATAACGGGAAATATTTGGTTGACGGAAAAAAAATCAACGCATTTACCAATGAAGAAGAATCTGAAGTTAAATTAACGAATGTAGTTCCTTTCCTTTTGGAAGATAAACTGAAAGAAAGAGGGGCAAAATTTGAAAAATCAGGACTTTGGCAGAATCATGTGGTGAGTGATCAGCGAGTGATTACAGGTCAAAATCCTCAGTCTGCTAAAAGTGTCGGAGAAGCTATTTTGAAAGAATTAAATAAATAATAATTGATTAATCGCTGAATTGGTGTAAAAATTTCATTCTTAAAGCAAATACAGTTGTATGAATTTATTGAAAACATTCACTTTATTAATTACAATTTTTATGATGAATACTTTTTCAGCACAACAAAAAGACACTTGCCGCTATATCAAAACACCGACCGGGTATTTGATGGTGCTTCGACAAGGTGATGATGTCATTGCCCATCTGGAAAATATGGCAAAAACCGAAAATATGCCTTCTGCAAGTTTTTCAGGAATCGGCTTTGCATCGGACGTTACGTTTGGATTTTATGATTTTAATGCGAAAAAATTTAATCCAAAAACATTCAACAAAGTCGAAATGGGAAGCCTGACCGGATCAATTGCATGGAATGAAAAAGGTCCGTCAATTCATGTTCACGGCGTGGCGACAGATGATAAGTTCAATGCTTATGGCGGACATATTTTGGATCTTCATGTAGGAACCGGCTCGATGGAAATTTATGTAACGGTGCATGATCAAAAATTAGAACGAAAAGTCGAACAACCTTTAAATGCCAATGTTTTGCAGCTGAATTGTCTTAAATAAATTATTCATTAAAATTCAATTAATCATTAAAATTGTTTCATTACTATACTTACGATGACAATATAATAAAGCGCTTCTCAAAATCTGAGAAGCGCTCTTTGTAAATAACTTTAAAATAGATAGTTGAGTTTATTTTGCAATAGGCAAATGGGTACTCACGCCAATTCTGTTCCAGGCATTGATCGTGATAATGGCCATGATGATCTGTGCAATTTTCGCTTCGTCAAAAAGCTGTTTTGCTTTATAATACGTTTCGTCTGTTAGTCCTTTTTGGCTGATCAAAGTGATTTCTTCAGTCATTTGCAACAATACCTGTTCTTCTTCCGTGAAAAAATCTTTAGCTTCTCTCCATGCATTTAAAAGGAAAATTCTTTGAGGAGTTTCACCGTATTTCAAAGCATCCTTCGTGTGCATATCGATACAGAAGGCACATCCGTTGATCTGTGAGGCTCTGATTTTTATTAATTCTTTCTGAGTGTGGTTTAAAGAAGTCGTCTGAAGATATCCTTCCAATCCCAATAACGCTTTATAAGCTGCGGCATCCGTAGTTGCCATGTTGAATCTTGTGCTCATAATATTATAAATTTTTAGTTAAATTATCTATTGTTAATGAATATTTTTCCTGACTTGCCAATAAAAACGCCCCCGCACTTCCTATCCAAACCGAATAATCTAAAGGAGCTTTTATTCCTAATGAAAGGGTCATTGACAAGGCAAAAATCAACAGCAGGAAACCCGCTCCGTAGGCTGCCATTTTAGTTTTAAATCCAAAAATCAGCATCAAAGGAAAAAGTATTTCAAAAAAAGTTGCGAAATAAGCAGAAAGTGAGCTTAAAATATCCGGCAAAAAAGAGGTTATCTGTTTTGTATATTTTTCAAAATTTTCCCAGTTTCCCCAAGCCGAATTTTTGCCCCAAAATCCAAACCGATCCGCTACTGCAGAAAGCATGGTTACAGCAAGAGCCAGCCTTAAAAATAACTGCGGAAATTGTATGTCTTTTTTGTCTGCCATGTCATTTGTTTTTATTAACATGGCAAAGTTGCGACTTATGAATTGTAAAAATCTTAAACTGGTTTAAGAACGTAATTTTGCTCTTATTTCACTTAAATATTCAGGGGTGAAACCTAAAAAAGAAGCAATTAAATATTGTGGAATTCTCTGAATAAATCCCGGATACTGCGTGCTGAACTGCATATACAATTCTTCTCTGGAAAACTCGTATAAATAACGTATCCTTCTTTCCGAAGCGGCGTAAGCTCTCTGATAAATCATTCTGAAATATCGCTCCATCATAGGATGTTTTTCTAACAAAAGCTCCTGGGAATGAAAATCAATAACTAAAATAATAGAACGTTCAACAGCCTGAACACTGAAATTCGACTTGGTCTGTCTTTCGTAAGCAAAAGTATCTGTAATCCACCAATTTTCTATGGCAAAATCCGTTGTCTGCTCTACTCCTTTTTCGTTGATAAAAAATTTTCTGAGACAACCCTTCAGTACAAAAAACATTGATTTGCAGACTTCACCTTCAAGCATCAGATTCTGTTTTTTCTTTACTTCCATCACCTGAAAAAAAGAAAGGACAGAAGCCAATTCTTCGTCATTAATGCTGATAAATTTATCCAAATGTGCCTTGAAAGTTTCCATTTTTGAAATTGATTAACCAAACTTAACTTTATTTTTTTAGTTTTACAACGACAAAACATTAAATCATGGAAATCGTTGCAAAAATTTTGATCGCAGTTGTAGCTATTGAGCATATTTACATTCTCTGGATGGAAATGTTCGCATGGGAAACCAAAGGAAAGGAAGTTTTCAAATCGGCGCTGCCTGCGGAAATGTTTAAGCCAACAAAAGGTTTGGCGGCTAATCAAGGGCTTTACAATGGTTTTCTGGCTGCTGGATTGATCTGGTCTTTCTTCATTGAAGATCCGAAATGGCAGACCAATATCGCTTTGTTTTTCCTGATCTGTGTGGCTGTGGCGGGAATTTATGGCGCAGTTTCGGCAACTAAGAAAATATTTTTCGTTCAGGCTTTGCCGGCTATTTTAGCGATAATTGCAGTTATTTTAAGATAATTTATTAGAAGCTATTTCCCGCTTTCCACTGTATCTTTTGGGTTACGGTCTCCGCTTCACTCCGACCGCAACCAAAAAGGATGTCGTTCCAATCGGGGCTAGGGTTGCAGTCCACTATATAAGCATTTGAAATACTCCCTAAATTTCTTTTTCTAATTCGAATCTTTTCATGCTGTTTTCTCAATACTATCCTTGGATCCTTTCAGGATGACAAACTTTGTTGAAATAAACTAAAAGACTAAAGAAGTATTAAAAAGATCTGTATAATCCGCAAAATCTGCGAGAGAAAACAATCACAAAGCAGAAATCTCCTTCAATTTCTTCTTCATTTCATCAGGCTTAAACTTCCCCTCATGATAATAAACCAAATTCTGATCTTTATCTAAAATAATCCACAGCGGATAAATAGGCTGATTTTTATTCTTCGATAAAGCCAAAGCCAGCTCATGAATCCCGGAATTTCCATTAGGCAGATAACTAAAATCCTGCCCCTGAAAACTGATTTTTTCTTTTGTTTTCTCAGCTTCGAAATTGATCAGATAAAAGCTTTCATTAAGCATTTTCACCAGATCTTTATCTTTTTTTAATTGGAAAGATTCAATCTTGCAGACCGAACACCAGTCGGTAAAAATGTGAATAATTGTCGGTTTCGGATTTTCTTTCTGATAAGTTTCAATATCCGAAAAAGTGCCTGTTTTCATCTGTGAAAGACAAAAACAAGGCACCAACATTAAAAATAAAAATATCGTTAAAAGTCTCATTTTTTTAGATTTTATTTTATTGTTTCCGATTTTTTTAACGCAAAGTTTTAATTTATCTGAATTTATGAAAGTGTGCAAAGTTGAATCAACAAGTTGATTTGATGAAGCGGTCAATTCAAGCTTCGCGTAGCAAATTTATTTGCCTTTACCTTCTAAAAATTATCGTTTTTAATATAAATCTTTGCGTTAAAATATTTAAATCTATTATTTCAAAATATATTTCACACCCAGAAATCCTCTTATTTTCTGCATCGGAGCATATCCGTAAGTGGTATCAAAAGTATAATGATAAGGATTGCTGACAGGATCATCAACATACTTATCAAATGGGTCAAACGGTCGCATCAGGGGATCTTTCGGCGTGAAATTGAACAGATTTTTGATTCCGCAATACACCTCAAATCCCGATTTGAAACTCTTCGAAACCTGAATATTGGCTAATGAATAGAACGGAGAATATTCCGGTCGGTAATCATTCGGTAAAACAGGCAGTCGCATCGGGCCGTAAAACTGTCCCGTAAAATCTATGGCTAAATTATTCGGGAATTTATACGTCAAATTATACGTTCCGCTCCATTTCGGGGCATGAAGCTGCTGTGATTTTTCATTGGTTCCGTCAAATTTCTGATACACATCCAGATACGTTATTCCCAGATTGATGCTTAACGGAAAACTAAAATTATAATCCACATTCAATGAAGCACCCCTTGAAATTCCGTAGCCGTGAAGATTATCATAAATAATTTTCTCCGGATCGGTATCAAAATCACCGACAATTTTATTGCTGAAATACGTGTAAAAAGCAGACGCATCCAGATTAATCATCCTGTCTCCAACAGGAATTTTCCATACATAATTCAAATTTCCGTTGATGGATTTTTCCGGTTTTAAATTTGATTTAATCACCACCTCACGCGAACCAGTCAGTGCCGCATGATCTTCCGTAAACAGATTCACCACCCGGAAACCTGTTCCAAAATTAAATCGCAACGTATGATAAGGATTGGGAGAGAATTTCCATGCAAAACGCGGAGAATGTACGGAATGATGGATTTTATCATAATCAAATCTGTACCCCAGCAACAATGTATTTTTTTCGTTAATTTCCCATTGATCCTGAATAAATGCCCCAAAAATCGGCGACCTCATCGGTTCATTCGTGAAACCATCCGCAGACAAAGTTCCCGGTGTGTTGTCATCATAAAAGGTTTTTTTGAAAGTCAGCCCCAGTATCAGATCGTGGTTTCCCAGTTTTTTATCCCAATACGTCTGTGCAAAAGCCACTTTCTGCGTTGCCATAAAAGGATTACTCCCATAAAAAGAATTCTGATCATGAAAATTATAGGAAAACTGGGTGATGATATTTTCTTTCAAAGGCCATTGATATACCCCAAAAGCCTCTACTCTATTGGTATAAATGCTTTCTCCGTATACTTCATTGCTGCCGCGATAGGTTTTATTCCACTGCATTTCTCCGCCGAAACGGTCTTCATACAAATATCTTAAAGCAAAACTTGCCTGCCTGTTTTCTTTTCTTTGGAAATTCCATTTATTAAAAACTGAAATTCTGTTTTGTAATGCTGCATCGGTGAAATTGTCTTTATTAAAATCAAATTTCTTTTCAAAGCTGTAATAATTTAAGCTTAATAATGAAGCTGCATTTTTTCCCAGATTAAATTTCGTTGAAAGATCAACATTATTTTCGCTCCAGGTACTCGTCATGAGGTCAACGCTTAATTTTGGGGCAGTCAGGGCATTTTTAGTAATAATATTGATGACTCCACCCATCGCTTCAGAACCGTAAATGGAGGAAGCAGGCCCTTTCACTACTTCAATTCTGTCAACCAGACTATTTGGAATTCCGCTCAAACCGTACACCGTGGAAAGTGAGCTTACGATCGGCATCCCGTCAATCAAAATCATGGTGTAAGGCCCTTCCAGACCGTTGATGTGAATGTCTCCTGTGTTACAAACCGAGCAATTGAGTTGTGGTTTTACGCCATTGACCATCGAAATGGCTTCAAAAATATTGGGAGTCGGATTTTTCTGAAAAAATTTCTGACTGTATATTTCCACTGCAACCGGGCTTTTTGATTTGCTTATAGGCTTTATCGTTCCGGTAATGACAACATCATCGATAACTTTGGTTTTGATTTCTTTTTTGTCTGAAACGCTCACCGAATCAAGTTTTTTAGATTGATTTAAGCCTAAGCTGTCCGTTTCTTGTGAAAAACAGTAACCGAAAAAAAAGATTGCAGAAAGTAATATTCGCCTCATGAAATTAAAATTGTTAGACAAAACTAACATTTATTTTTAGAATAACAAAACCGGATGATAAATATTGTTAAAATGAATTCGTGAAAAATTATTAAATTTGAGAAACTTCATATCAAGTAAAATGAGATACCACCAGTCGGGAAATATCCCACAAAAAAGACATACGATTTTCAAATCTCCTGAAGATAAATTTTACTATGAACAGCTTTTCGGAACGGAAGGTTTTCATGGAATTTCTTCATTATTGTACCATATTCACCGCCCGACTCAGATCAAGTCAATCGGTGAACCGAAAGATGTAACACCGAAAATTGCGGTTGATAAAAACGTAACTCCAAGAATGTTTAAAGGAATGAATGTCACTCCTGAAGACGATTTTATGGACAGCCGTAAGTTTTTGATGGTAAACAATGATCTGAAAATGGGATTGTCGAAGCCTAGAAAATCTATGGACTATTTCTACAAAAATGCTGAATGTGACGAGCTTTTGTATGTTCATCAGGGAAGCGGGGTTTTAAAAACTTTTGTAGGAAATTTAGACTTTTTCATTGGTGATTATTTAATTATTCCGAGAGGAACTATTTACCAAGTTGAATTACATTCTGATGACACTGTTTTCTTCGTCCTGGAAAGCCACTCACCGATCTACACTCCAAAAAGATACAGAAACGAATTCGGACAATTGCTGGAACATTCGCCATTCTGCGAGAGAGACATCATTGCACCGACTTTCGTTGAGCCAAAAGACGAAAAAGGTGAATTTTTAATTAAAGTAAAAAAAGAAAATCAGATCACAGATTTCATCTACGCGACGCATCCATTCGATGTTGTAGGTTGGGACGGGTATTTTTATCCTTATAAATTTAATATCAAAAATTTCGAGCCGATTACAGGGAGAATTCACCAACCACCGCCGGTTCACCAGAATTTTGAAGGACACAATTTTGTGGTTTGCTCGTTCTGTGCAAGAATGTACGACTATCATCCGATGGCTATTCCTGCGCCTTACAATCACTCAAACATTGATTCTGATGAAGTTTTATTCTACACAGAAGGTGACTTTATGAGCCGTAATCATATTGATTTAATGGACTTTACGCTTCACCCGGGAGGAATCGTTCACGGACCTCATCCAGGTGCGATGGAAAGAAGTATCGGTAAAAAATTCACTGAGGAATATGCCGTAATGGTAGATCCTTTCCGTCCTTTGAAAATTACGGAAGAAGCTTTGAAAGTGGAAGATCCATCGTACAAAACTTCATGGCTGGAAGATCAGGATAAAACAATGGAAGACCGTTCACAGGAATAATTTTAAAATATAATTTTAAAAATATAAAGGCGTTTAATGTAAAATATTTAACCTAAGGTTTTTGAAAAATACAAAGAGGACTCAATGTACTGCATTCAGTCCTTTTTTTCTTGGAAATCATTAAAACATGACAAAAATAAGTTTGGATTTGAAGGAAATACAGGTAAGATGAATTATCTTTAAATCAGGGAAAATCATAAAAATATTTATAAAAAAGTTTGAATATGTATAATTATATCAGTGCAGAAGAAGCTATTTATACCATAAAAAGCGGAAACCGGGTTTTCTTTCACGGAAGCGCGTGTACTCCGAATTATTTAATTGATGAACTCGCGAGACAGTCTCACCGACTCGACCATATAGAAATGGTTTCCATTACCCAACAGGGAAATGTGGAAATTGCCAAACCGGAATACAAAGACAAGTTTTTTATAAACTCACTGTTTGTTTCAGGGCCGGTGCGCGATGCGGTAAACTCCGAAAGAGGAGATTTTGTTCCTGTATTTTTAAGTGAAATTCCGATTTTATTCAGAAAAAATATTTTGCCGCTTGATGTGGCTTTAATTACTGTTTCTCCGCCTGACAAACATGGTTTTTGTACATTAGGAACTTCTGTAGACGTAGCAAGGTCTGCCGTGGATACTGCAAAAATAATAGTCGCAATCGTGAATCCCCTGATGCCGAGAACTCATGGTGACGGAATGCTTCACATCAGCAAAATCCATAAGTTGGTTTGGCATGAAGAAGAGCTTCCGACCGTGGATTACGGTGCAAAAGTGGGTCCCGAAGAAATGGAAGTAGGCAAAAATGTAGCAGAACTTATCGAAGACAGATCCACTCTTCAGATGGGTATCGGGACAATTCCGGATGCAGTTTTAAAATGTCTCGGAAACCATAAAGACCTTGGTGTTCACACCGAAATGTTGAGCGACGGCGTGGTCGATTTGATTCAAAATGATGTCATCAATAATAAATACAAAGGCTATCACAACAATAAAACCATTACAAGTTTCTGTTTCGGAACCCGCAAACTCTATGATTATGTGGATGATAACACGGTTTTTGCCTTTAATGATGTAAGTGCGGTCAATTTTCCTATTAATATCATGAGGAACAAAAAAATGGTGGCCATCAATTCTGCCATTGAAATTGACCTTACAGGACAGGTTTGCGCAGATTCCATCGGAACCATGCAGTACAGCGGAATCGGCGGACAAATGGATTTCATGAGAGGAGCCGCATTGAGCGAAGATGGAAAACCCATTATTGCCATCACTTCCAGAACGAAAAAAGGCGTATCGAGAATCGTCCCTTTCCTGAAACAGGGGGCAGGAGTTGTCACGACCAGAGGGCACATTCATTATGTGGTTACGGAATACGGAACGGCTTATCTCTACGGTAAAAATCTGCGTCAGAGGGCACAGGAATTAATCAGTATTGCCCATCCCGACGACAGGGAAATGCTAGAAAGAGCCGCTTATGAAAGATTTAAACATTAATAGAGTTTGGCATTAAAGTTTTTCATTAATAATTTCTGTTTAATCTAAAAAAAACGTACTTTTAATTTAACATAAAGAAATAGTAAAAACCTCTCAAGCTTTTGGCAGTATATTTGATCAAGAGCTTTTTAAACATTGGAAATTGAAGACTATATATAATTCGATACGGGAAGAAGTTGTAAAACATTCTAAGGTGAAGAATTCGGTTTTGGGGAATGTGAATGAATGGAAAAGAAGTCATTATATTATTCTTTCCGAAATCATAAAAGAAGAATTATCTGAAGCTGAGGAACTAAAAGGCGGAAAAAAATTCGAGATAGGAAGTACTATTTCGCACGTCACGCTGCAACGTTTTTTTGAAAATGACTACCAGGACAAAACCCACAATGACCTACGTTTTTTAAAAACATTAGATAAAATCTGCATCTTTTTAGGGTATAAAGATTTAAATGCTTATATCCAGTTTGTAAAAGAAAAAAAACAGGATAACGAAAAGAGCAATAATGAAAAATTCCTGCAGATGGTCTACGACTATTGTGCAACGGTTTTCGAGTTTTACAAACAATTTCCCAATCATAAGACAGAGCTATTCAAAGATCTTGTTTTTGATGAGTCTCCTTTTCTGGAAAGGGCTTCACAGTTCAGTAAAGAATTGTGTGACAGAGACTTTCAGCTCGTGACGAAAAACAACAGATCCAACTACGAAGTTTTTGACATCAACATCGTAACGGATGAACCGGATAAAAAGATCCTCGAATCCCAGGAATTCTGGAATCTTCTATTCAAAGTGGGAGAAACTGGAGAAGAACATTTTGTGAATCAGCTCAACACCCAGATTTATTTCATCCGCAAGATAGATAATGTCTGGAAGATATGGGACAATTATAACCCTGATGCAGGGAGGTTAAACAATATAAAATAATTCACACAATAAGGAAAGCCGTAAAAAATTCTACGGCTTTCTTGTTTCGAAATATTTTTTTTTCACTTGTCTTGTAATACAAAAATATAAATCTTAGTCACAACATAATAAACTTAACCATACTTAAATGAACTTTTCTTTAAATCTATGTTAAACTTAGCTAACGATTGTTCGTGAATATTTTTCCTATTAGTAAGAAATTCGTAATTTGCATACCCATAAATATAAAAGTAAAAATAGAAAATATGTCAACACTTACATTTGCCGAAAAAATTGCTCAAGCAGAGAATTTTTTACCGATCAACGGTACAGATTATATTGAGTTTTATGTAGGAAATGCTAAACAGGCTGCTCATTACTACAAAACCGCTTTCGGTTTTCAGTCTGTGGCTTATGCCGGTCCGGAAACAGGAGTGAGAGATCGTGCATCTTATGTTCTTCAGCAGGGGAAAATAAGACTGGTTCTTACAACAGGACTAAAGTCTGATTCACCTATCAACGAACACGTAAAAAAACACGGTGACGGAGTGAAAATTTTGGCACTTTGGGTAGATGACGCATACAAAGCTTTCGAAGAAACTACAAAAAGAGGTGGAAAACCATATCTTGAACCTGTAACCCTGACTGACGAAAACGGTGAAGTAAGAATGTCCGGAATTTATACCTACGGAGAAACTGTTCACATGTTTGTAGAAAGAAAAAATTACACAGGACCTTTCATGCCTGGCTACGAAAAGTGGGAAAGCGATTACAAGCCTGAAGATGCAGGTCTTTTGTATGTAGACCATTGCGTAGGAAACGTAGACTGGAACAGAATGATTCCAACGGTAGAATGGTATGAAAAAGTAATGGGATTCGTAAATATCCTTTCATTCGACGACAAGCAGATCAACACAGAATATTCTGCTTTGATGTCTAAAGTAATGTCAAACGGAAACGGATACGCAAAATTTCCTATCAACGAGCCTGCAGAAGGTAAAAAGAAATCTCAGGTAGAAGAATATCTGGATTTCTACGAAGGTGAAGGTGTACAGCACATTGCAGTAGCTACAAAGGATATCATCCACACCGTAACAGAATTGAAAAAACGTGGTGTAGAATTCCTTTCTGCTCCGCCGGAAGCTTATTACGAAATGGTTCCTGAAAGAGTGGGCCACATCGATGAAGATATTAAAAAACTTCAGAGCTTAGGTATCCTTATCGATCACGATGAAGAAGGATATTTATTACAAATCTTTACAAAACCTGTAGAAGACCGTCCTACTCTATTCTTTGAAATCATTGAAAGACACGGGGCTCAGAGCTTCGGTGCAGGTAACTTTAAAGCGTTGTTCGAAGCATTGGAAAGAGAACAGGAAAAAAGAGGAAATCTTTAATTTTTTAACTATAATATAGAGTTTTGTCAGGATGAAATGTCTTGACAAAACTTTTTATAAAAACACATCAATATGAGAAAATTTTTAATTGGAATTTTATTTTTTGGAGCAACTTTTGGATTAAAAGCGCAATATGGTTCATTAAATGATATTCTTACCAGACTTGAAGAAAGAAAAGGAATCAATCAGCATCTGGAAACGGTAAATATCGACAACAAGAAATTTGTTTACATCAAAGATGAAGCAGATCACACAGAAAGGGATTTTATTGTAATTAAAGGAAACAAAGCGACTTACGTAGAAGTTTTCGATGATAAAGCAACCGGAGAAACCAGCTCAAATGTTTTTACCGGAGATATCGTAAGAAAGAAAAACATCGTTTCTTTAAGAGCAGATATGCTGGAAAACAAAAAAGTTCCGATCCCGGTTACCAAAACGCTGTTGCTAACAAGACAGGACGACATTCTGTACCTGATCGATGTGAATACAAAAGCCAGATGGATCGACGAAGAATCTTTTTCTAAAGCTAAGGCTAAATCTAAAAAATAAATATTCCGGATTTAAACACTAATAGCACTAATTTTCACACTAATAAACACGAATTAAAGATTGGTGGTATTTGTGAAAATATTTGTGCCTTTTGTATTTAAACCAAAAATATTTAAAATCAAAAATGTAACGGATTTTCATTAAGTCCAAATTAAATCTAAAATTATGAAATCATTTGTAGAGTATTCCTCAAATTCGGATTTTTCTATACATAATATTCCGTTCGGAGTAGCAGTTTTTAACAAAGAATATATCGGATGCTGCACAAGAATCGGAGATCAGGTCATTGATCTTGCGACACTTTATGATCTTGCTTACTTTGAAGATGTGGAAGGGCTAGATGATAACGTCTTCGAAGCTTACACTTTAAACGAATTCATCGAACTTGGAAAACCTGTTACCAATGCTGTTCGTCTTAAAATTCAGGAGTTATTACAGGAAGGTTCTACATTATCTAAAGACGAAAAAACCATCGAAGAAGCCTTCTACGATCTGGATAAAGTAAAAATGATGATGCCTGTTCACATTCCGAATTACACAGATTTTTATAGCAGTATCGAGCACGCTACCAATGTTGGAAAAATGTTCAGAGACCCTGCAAATGCTTTATTACCCAACTGGAAGCATTTACCTGTAGGCTATCACGGCAGAGCTTCATCTATTGTCGTTTCAGGAACGGAAATCAACCGTCCGAAAGGTCAGACAAAACCTGCAGATGTTGAAAAACCGATTTTCGGACCATCAAAACAATTGGATTTTGAATTGGAAATGGCTTTTATCATTAATAAAAATACAGAGATGGGCGAAAGTATTTCTACAAAAGACGCTGAAGACGCCATTTTCGGAATGGTAGTTTTCAACGACTGGTCTGCAAGAGATATCCAGGCTTGGGAATATGTTCCACTTGGGCCATTTTTAGCTAAAAATTTCGGTTCTTCAGTTTCTCCTTGGGTGGTTACTCTGGAAGCTTTAGAACCATTCAGAACGGCTTCTCCTAAACAGGATCCTGAAGTGTTGGATTACTTAAAATTTGAAGGAGATAAAAATTACGACATCAATCTTGAAGTCTATATCCAACCGGAAAATGGTGAACAAAACCTGATCTGCCAAAGCAACTACAAACACATGTACTGGAACATGACTCAGCAATTGGCTCATCACACAGTAAACGGCTGCAACGTGGAAGTCGGTGATTTATACGCGAGCGGAACCATTTCAGGAAGCGATCCAAAATCATTCGGCTCGATGCTTGAACTTACATGGAGAGGTCAAAACCCAATCCAACTAAGCAACGGACAGGAAAGAAAATTCATCGATGACAACGATACCGTAACAATGAAAGCATGGGCTGAAAAGGACGGTGTGAGAGTTGGTTTCGGTGAAGTGAGTGGTAAAATTATTCCTGCAATTTAAATTTTAAAAATATTTTTAACACATAAGTCACAAAGAAAATTCTTTTTTGTACGTCAACTAATATGTTCTATAATATTTTCAAAGTTTTAAATTTAAAACTTATGTGACTTATGTGACTTATGTGTTAAAAAAATAATCTAATAATGAAAACAGTAATCCCATCCGAAATATCCCCAGTACAACTACAACTTGTCATGCAAACTGCCGTTTCACCGCGTCCGATTGCATTGGCTTCGACTGTTGACCGTAATGGTAATAGTAATCTATCGCCGTTCAGTTTTTTTAATATGTTCAGTACCGTTCCTCCGATTTTGATTTTTTCACCATCGAGAAGAGTGCGTGACAATACGATTAAACATACACTGGAAAACGTTTTGGAAGTACCTGAAGTTGTTATTGGAACTGTAAATTTCCCAATTGTACAGCAGATTTCATTAGCTTCGACCGAATATGAGGGCGGAGTAAATGAATTCATTAAATCTGGCCTAACGATGAAAGACGCCGATTTGGTGAAGCCTAAATTAATTGAAGAATGCCCGGTGAATTTCGAGTGTAAGGTTCTAGAAGTAAAACATTTAGGAGATCAGGGTGGTGCCGGAAATCTGATTATTTGTGAGGTACAGAAAATTCACATCAGAGAAGAATATTTGGATGAGCAGGGAAATCTGGATCAAAGAAAACTCGATATGGTGGCTCGTTTGGGCGGAAACTGGTATTCGATAAGCAATGAAAACAGCCTTTTTGAAGTTCCGAAACCTTTGGTAACAAAAGGAATCGGTTTCGATCTTCTTCCCGATGAGATAAAACTCAGCAAAGTCTTTACTGGAAACGATTTGGGAATGCTTGCCAACGTTGAAGTTTTGCCTTCGGGAGCGTATCATTCAGAGGAAAATATTCATCAGGAAGCTCAGAAATTATTGCTGGAAAGCAGAATTGAAGAGGCCTGGAAGATGTTGATGAAATAAATTGGAGGGAAGTTAGAAGCTGGAGGCTGGAGGTTTTCAAACTGTGAAAACTAACTTTACAATTGTAACTTCTATTCTCCAACTCCCAACTTCCTTTCTTTATTCATTAACAATTTTTTCATTTATAAATTCGATACATTTTTCAGTAACAACGTTCAGGTCTTCGGGTAGATCACTTTCTTCCCACGGTTCTTTTGCCCCGAAAGTATGATTCGCATTTTCAATTAAAAGCAGCTCTGAAAGCGGATTTAGGATATGAAGATGTTCCGCATTTTTCATACTTACACTTTCATCATTTGTCCCGTGAATTATCAAAACATGGGCTTTTGCCATTTCAGCCGCTCTTTCGACATCAAATCGGTGATGATCTTTTTCAAAATCTTCATAAAACTGATAATAATGAGGCATTTCCTGTTTTGTCCTTCCGTTTAAAACATAATAGACACCGGCTTGTTGCCACTTTTCAAACGCATCGTTTTTGGGAAAACGGTCCAATGTATCCACACTGGCCAATGTTATCAACCCATTAATTCTTTCGTCTTCAAAAGTTTTAATCATAGAAATTCCCCCTCCCCGGCTGTGTCCGATCAAAACAATTTTCTGATCATCCACTTTAGGATCCTTCACAAAAAAATCAATCACAGCTCCTAAATCCGAAAGTTCTTTAGAATAATTATTATTTCCGAAAGCTTCCAGATCAGCAAAATTATGGGGATCTTCCACTGTTGTCCCGTTGTGTGAAAAATTAAATTTAACAAAGAAAAATCCGGCTTCCGCAAACTTTTCCGCTATTAGATTCCACGCTCCCCAGTCTTTGTATCCTTTGTACCCATGAACGAAAATAATCAACGGTAACTTTTCATTAGTTTCAGGATAAAATGCATCGGCCAGAAAATCTCTGGTTTCGGGGTTTGAGATGATGATATTTTGCTTTTTGGTGATATTCATATTTGGTTTGTTCTATTTACTTGTTGGTTAATCGCAAAGGCGCAAAGCTTTTATTTTAATTATGTTTTTAAGGCGCTAGAAAATCAGAGATTTTCGATAATTTACATTATGTAATTCTACACATAAGCTACTACACAATCAATTTTATCACAGATAAATTCCTTGCGTCTTAAAAAAGTTCATATAAAAATCATTTTGCGTCTTTGCGATTAACCAACAATTATAATTTCACTTAAAAATATTAAAAATAGAAATATACACAAAGTAAAAACCTTATTTTTGCTCTATGTTGGATTTAAGAACGGTAACCGTCATGCGTTACATTCTGCCGCTTCGTGAGGGAGGTTCGCTTCCGGCTTTGGCAGAGGCTGATGATGATTTTAAATATGTTTTAAAATTCCGTGGCGCCGGTCATGGAGTTAAAATGCTGATTTCCGAATTATTAGGTGGAAAAATAACTGAAGCATTAGGATTAAAAATTCCGGAACTTGTGTTTGTCAATCTTGATGTTGATTTCGGAAGAACCGAAGCCGATGAGGAAATTCAGGATCTTTTGAAATTTTCAGAAGGGCTGAACCTGGGTTTGCATTATCTTTCAGGCTCCATTGCTTACGATTCCAGTGTAAAGATTGATCCTCTTTTAGCTTCAAAAATTGTCTGGCTAGATGCATTTATCACCAATATCGACCGTACTTTTAAAAATACCAATCTTTTGATGTGGCATAAGGAACTGTGGGTGATCGACAATGGTGCCTCCTTTTATTTTCACCATTCGTGGCAGAATTTTGACACTGCTGCAAAAACTCCTTTCAAATATGTGAAAGACCATGTTTTGCTTCCACAGGCGAAAATGCTGGATGAAGCCGACCGATTTGCAAAAGAAGTTTTGAATGAAAGTGTTTTCAGGGAAATTGTCAACCTGATTCCTGAAGACTGGCTACATTGGAACGACGCCGATGAAACGCCGGAAGAAATCCGTGAAGTCTATTTCAACTTCCTGAAAACGCGATTAGAAAATTCTGAAATCTTTTTAAACGAAGCCAAAAATGCAAGAGGATAAAATATACGAATACGCCGTCATACGCTTGGTGCCAAAGGTTGAGAGAGAAGAGTTTTTCAACATAGGATTGGTAATGTTTTCTAAAAAAGAAAAATATATCCGTGTAGAATTTTATCTGTGTCCGGACAAATTCCGACTGATGCACAGCAAGCTGGATTATGACGACATCATTCAAAACCTGGAAAGTTTCCAGAAAATCGCCAATGGTGAAAAAGATGCAGGACCTATTGCACAACTCGACATACCGGAACGTTTCCGTTGGCTGACAGCCGTCCGAAGCTCTGTGGTACAGACTTCCAGACCTCATCCGGGAAAATCTAAGGATCTGGATAAGACTTTTGGTAAACTTTTTGAGGAGTTAGTAAAATAACGAACACCACAAAAATATTCTATGAAATCTATCAATAATAAAATAATTTACAGGTTTTCTATGAACCTGTTTTTCGTATTCTTTTTAAGTTTTTATACATTAGGATTTTCACAGAATCAGATCGAGCCGGAAACACAGAAAAGTTTTGTTCTTCCCGAAAAAACTTCCTTTTCCGAAAATATCGTTTACAAAAAAAGTAAAACCGGGAAATCAGTTTTCCTTGACATCTACCGTCCGAAAAATGTTTCTAATGCAAAAACTCCGGTTGTAATTTATGTTCATGGCGGTGGCTGGGTTGGCGGAGACAAGATTATCCGTGCCGACAGTTATATTGAAACTACGATTTTAAAATTGGTTGAAAAACAATATTCGGTCATAAGCATCGATTATACGTTGGTCAATAAAGACGTTCATTTTCCGCTTCCGTTGGAGGATACGAAAGATGCCATCCGATGGGTGAGAAAAAATGCAGACACCTACAATTTTGATGTGAATAATATAGGACTTTTCGGCGCTTCTGCAGGTTCGCATTTATCTATGCTTGCGGCTTATACGAAGGATAATGAATTTGTGGGAGATCCTGAACTTTCGTCTTATTCTGCGAAGGTGAAGTATGTGGTTAATAATTTCGGACCGACAGATTTAAACAAACTTTTACATACACGTGCAGGAAAAATCCCTGTTTTTTTCATTGGTTTATTGGCAAAAAATATTGTTGATTTAAGAGAAAAACTCGTTCTTGGGCTCTCGGGATATGACATTAAAAAAGACAAAAGAAAAGTCGTGGAATATTTAAAGACCATTTCACCCGTGACCTATGTTGATAACGGGATTCCTACTTTGATTTTACAGGGTGACAAGGACAAAATTGTACCCATTAATCAATCAAAAAAACTTCATAAGAAACTTAATAAAGAAGATATTGAGAATAAGCTGACAATCGTAGAAGACGGCAACCACGGCTTCAGAACAACGGATAAAGCTTACCTCGACCAGTTAACTGATGAAATGGTAAATTTTATTGTTGCGCAGAAAAAGTAGGTTTAGTTATATATTAAAATAAATGTGTTTTTAATTATTTTAAACTTAACCAATCCGGTTTTTATTTATCTAAAAATTATAATTTAAACTAATTTTTCATGAAAATAAAAAATCTACTCCGGACTTCAGCTTTATGTTTCCTTGTGATTTCCTGCAGCTCTGATGATTCTCCCGAACTGCCTGATCAAAATGAAAATCCATCAACAGAAACAATGTACTTTCCTCCTTCCAACAGTGATGTCTGGGAAACGAAATCTATCTCTGCTTTGGGTTGGCATCAGGATAAAGTACAGGATCTCCTGACTTATCTTGAAACAAAAAATTCTAAAAGTTTTATAATTCTTCAAAACGGAAGGATTGTCATGGAAAATTACTTCAGTGGGCATACATCCACCACTCCGTGGTATTGGGCAAGTGCAGGCAAAACATTAACTTCTACTGTCACCGGAATTGCAGAACAGGAAGGGTTTTTAAATATAAATAATAAAGTTTCCGACTACATAGGAACAGGCTGGACAAGCGAACCTTTGGCAAAGGAAAACCTCATTACCTGCAAAAATCTACTCACTATGACTTCCGGATTAGATGATAGTCTGGGCGATGTTGTGAGTCCGGCGAATCTACAATATAAAGCCGATGCAGGAACGAGATGGGCATATCATAATGTCTATGTAAAACTTCAGGATGTGGTGGCAGCAGCAACCAATCAGACCTGGTCGCAGTATTTCAATATAAAACTCAGGGACAAAATCGGTATGACCGGAAACTGGGTTCAAAGCGGAAACAACAGTGTGTACTGGAGTACAACGAGAAGTATGGCTCGTTTTGGTTTAATGGCTTTAAATAACGGTAATTGGAATGGTACACAAATTATTAATTCCAATTATTTCCAAAGTGCGACCAACACCTCACAAAACATCAATCTTGCATATGGATATTTGTGGTGGCTGAACGGAAAATCGAGCTACCATCTGCCACAGACACAAATTCAGTTTAATGGAAAATTGATTCCGAGCGCGCCGGATGATATGTTTTGTGCTTTGGGAAAAAATGACCAGAAAATCTATGTGGTTCCCAGCAAAAAATTAGTTATCATCAGAATGGGCGATGCTGCTGATAATGTAAACCTTGCGCTTTCTGATTTTGACAATACTTTATGGCAAAAAATAAATGCAGTGATTAATTAAATCGCTGCATTATTCTGTTTATTTCAAAAATCCAATATTTCATCAGTTTTTATTTTTTAATTTTTGAACTCTTTTAATCTCATTCAGCAGCAAAGGAAATGCAGGCTGTGCCATTCCGCCGTGATCGAAGCCATCGAGCTCATACAAAGTCGTATCTTTATGACCTTTCAATTTCATCATTCGGGCCATGTAGGCGTTTTCCTCGTATCTTCCAAGTAATTCCTTTTCCCGATCACCGGTGATTAATAACAACGGTGGAGCATCAGCACGGATAAAATGCAGCGGCGCCATTTCATCGATTCTGGCATCCAGTTCATCAATTCCTTTTTCTTTTCTCGTCGTAAAATGAGAGATCATTTGTCCGCTGAAAGGTATGATAGACGCCAATTGATTAGCATTAATTCCATATTTGTTCAGATACATTTTGTTTAAACCCACCATCGTCGCCAGATAACCTCCCGCAGAATGTCCTGAAATAAAGATCATATCTTCACTTCCACCGTAATTTTTAATATTTTTAAAAACCCAGGCCGTTGCAGCAGTGGCATCTTCAATATATTTTGGAGCATTAACTTTTGGAGAAAGTCTGTAATTAACGCCAATTACGGCAATACCTTTATTTTTTAATGCTTCGGGAATTTCTTTTTGTCCGCCGGTCAGTCCACCTCCGTGAAACCAGATCACCGTCGGAAAATTTTTCACATTTTTCGGAACATATATATCCAGCACACACCTTTCATTAATGTAAACATCAGACTGATTAACTTTTTCATCATAATAATGAACATTACTGATCAAGCTGTATTCCTGAGAAAAAAATGGCGTTGAAAATAAAAATGCGAGTAAAAAAATCAGAAGCCTGGCCATAAAATGTTGTTTTTAAGATTTTAAATATACAAATTCATATTGTCTCAAATTGATAAAGAATTAATTTTTTATTCAAATTTCAAAACATTTAATTTAATTTTTTAATTAGACTTAAAATAAAAATTTACAATTATTGATATTCAAAAAATACGGACTCAAATTATTTAATTTTTATTCATAACTTTTTATATTTACTTTATCAATACAAATATCATGATGAAATTAAATTTACTTGAAGAAACCCGCTTCGAGAAAGTTCCCGTAAGCGTATTTGAAAATTCCAAAACGGCTTCCGTTCATGTAGCGCATCGAATTGCAGAAATTATCCGTAAAAAGCAGGCCGAGAAGACCTTTGCCGTGCTGGGTTTGGCAACAGGTGTCACGCCCATTGCTGTTTATGCCGAATTGGTAAGACTTCACAGAGAAGAACGGCTGAGTTTCAAAAACGTCATTACGTTCAATCTCGATGAATATTATCCGATGCAGTCCAGCTCGGCGCAAAGCTATGTCACTTTTATGAATGAAAATCTTTTCAATCATATCGATATTCCAAAGGGCAACATTCACATTCCGAATGGGACAATTGCAATGTCCGGAATTCCCTCATTCTGTCTCGAATACGAAAAAAAGATTGAAAGTCTGGGAGGGCTGGACATTCAAATCTTAGGAATCGGGCGAACCGGACATATCGGTTTCAATGAGCCTGGCTCTGCACCAAACTCCGGAACCCGACTGGTCACCCTCGATGACCTTACAAGAAGAGATGCAGCCCATGATTTTGGAGGAAAAGCGTTTGTCCCAACAAAGGCAATCACCATGGGAATCGGAACAATTTTCAAAGCCCGCGAAATTATTCTCATGGCGTGGAGCCGAAAAAAAGCCACCGTCATCAAAAAAGCTGTAGAAGGCGATATTTCCGGGGAAGTTCCTGCAACATATCTTCAGTTATCCAATAATGTTGAATTTATTTTAGATGAAGCTGCTGCCGCAGAACTTACCCGCTTCGATACACCCTGGCTGGTGAAAGATTGCATCTGGACGGACGATTTAATCCACAAAGCTGTCATCTGGCTGGCCAACCATTTGCAAAAACCCATTCTCAAGCTCACAGATGATGATTATAACACCCATGGAATGGCGCAGCTTGCCACAGAAAAAGGTCCGGCTTATAATATCAATATTCGTGTTTTCAACAAACTGCAGCATACTATTACAGGCTGGCCCGGCGGAAAACCGAATGCTGATGATTCTCAACGCCCCGAAAGAGCCGAACCTTCGAAAAAGAATGTCCTTATTTTTTCACCACATCCCGATGATGATGTTATTTCGATGGGTGGAACTTTTATACGGTTGGTAGACCAGAAACATAATGTTCATGTTGCTTATCAGACTTCGGGAAATACGGCGGTCTGGGATGATGATGCCTTACGTTTTGTCGAATTTAATCTGGATTTTTCTGAAAAGATGAAGATCGATAATAAATCATTAAAAGACGTTTATCAAAAAATGAGAACCTTTCTTGAACACAAAAAGCCCAATCAGACAGATAGTCCGGAAATTCAGACGGTAAAATCTCTTATCCGGAAAGGAGAAGCTATTGCCGGAGCCCGGTATTGCGGTTTAAATGACGATCATATCCATTTTCAGTCTCTTCCATTTTATGAAAACAGAGAAAATAAAAAAAATCCGGTTTCAGAGAAAGATATTGAACTAACGATACAATTGTTACAGGAAATAAAACCTCATCAGGTTTTTGCCGCCGGAGATTTTGAAGATCCGCACGGTACTCATCTTGTATGTTTCAATATTGTTTTAGAAGCATTGCAACGTTTAAGAAGAACCGAAACCTGGGCAAAAGACTGCTGGTTGTGGATGTATCGCGGAGCCTGGCATGAATTTGAAACCCACGAAATTGAAATGGCAGTTCCATTGAGTCCGAAAGAATTGGAACAAAAGAAACAGGCAATTTTTAAACATCAGAGTCAGAAAGATAAAGCCGTTTTTCCGGGTGATGATTCCAGAGAGTTCTGGCAGCGTGCCGAAGACCGGAATCGGGAAACAGCAAAGGCTTATGATAAATTAGGCTTAGCAGAATATGAGGCGATGGAGGCTTTTGTGAGGTGGAAATTTGAGTAACTTTATATTAAATTCCCATAGATTGCACAGATTTACACAGATGTTTATGTTTTATTTCTTCAAAGAAAAAATTATGCGCAATCATCTGTGTAAATCTGTGCAATCTGTGGGAAAAATATTTTTTGAGATTACTTCATTGCTTCTGAACTATGTTCGTAGACCCTCAGTCTGTTCGCAATGACAGATTATATTTTCGTCAGTTTAGCGTATTTTAAAATCAAATTCTTTTCACCCTCATGCTGGAAAATCACTTTTGCTTTGATATTCTGAGGATCGGTTCCATCAAGGAAAGTCACTTCCCCGATTCCGAAACGGTCGTGTCTTACCTTGTCTCCTACTTCAATATCCTGCGAAGAAGCTCCACTTGGGTTAATGATTTTCGCCGTAGCTACAGGTTTTAATTTACGAGGTTCAGCGATTGGTTTTGAGCCTTCTGCCCTTTCGATGGTTTTCTTTTCAACCTTTTTGAAACTTCTCATTTCAGAAGGATGCTCGTCGAAAATATTTGATCTTACTCCTGAATTATTAATGAAACGCTTTTCAATAGCGGGATTTACAAATTCGATATATTGCTCATCAATTTCACTTAAAAATCTCGATGGTTCAGCATCGGTAATTTTCCCCCACTGAAAACGGGAAATCGCATAAGAGAAAAAGACCTGTTTTTCAGCTCTTGTCAAAGCTACATAGAACAAACGTCTTTCCTCTTCCAGATCTTCTCTGGTGGCCGAACTCATAAAACTCGGGAAAAGATTTTCTTCCAGACCTACCAAATGTACTACTGGGAATTCCAGACCTTTTGAAAGGTGAATCGTCATTAACGAAACCATCTCATCCTCACTCTCTTTATCCTGAGTATCTGCAGAAAGGGCAATATTTTCAAGGAAATTCGATAAACTTGGGTCTCCATCTTCCAGCTGCATCTGCTCTTCAATGAAACCCTGCATCGAGTTCATTAATTCCTGAACGTTTTCTACCCTCGAAATCCCTTCCGGAGTCTGATCGTCTTTTAAAAATTTGATCAAACCGCTTCGTTTGGCCACTTCCATTGCAACATTGTAAGCTGTTTCTGTTTTTAATAATACTTCAAACGCTTTGATCATCGACCAGAAATCGTTCAGTTTATTTAAAACCCCATTGTTAAAGCCTAAATGCGGTGCATAGATCGGAAGATTGTCCAATACTTTTGCAACAGAAACATTCTGGGCATCTGCAAAAACGATCAACTTGTTCTGGGTAGTTTCCCCGATTCCTCTTGCAGGATAATTGATAATTCTCATCAATGCTTCAGAATCACTTTCATTAATTAAAAGTCGAAGATAAGCCAGTAAATCTTTCACCTCTTTTCTTTGGTAGAAAGACAAACCGCCGTATACTTTGTATGGGATATTTTTGCGTCTCAGGGCATCTTCAAAAGCACGCGTCTGAGAGTTTGTTCTGTATAAAATAGCAAAATCGCTGTATTTTCTTTGTTCGCGATTCCGGATTTCCCAGATATTTCCGGCTACGAAATTGGCTTCATCGGCGTCGGAAAGTGAGCGGTATACCTTAATTTTTTCCCCTTCTTCATTTTCACTGAATACATTTTTCTTAAACTGCTGAAGGTTTTTTGCAATCACAACATTGGCCGCATTTACAATATTCTGAGTCGAACGGTAATTCTGCTCCAAAGACACGGTAACCGCGTCGGGATAATCTTTTTTAAAGTTTAAGATATTATAAATATTCGCACCACGGAAAGAGTAAATCGACTGGGCATCGTCTCCCACCACACAAATATTTTCAAATTTTGATGCTAAAGCTTTAACGATCAAATACTGAGAATGGTTCGTATCCTGGTACTCATCTACCAAAATATATCTGAATCTGTCCTGATATTTTGCTAAAACTTCCGGAAAACGGGTTAATAATTCATTGGTTTTCAACAATAAATCATCAAAATCCATAGAACCGTTTTTGAAACACTGCTCTACATACCGCTGGTAAATCTGTCCGATGAATTTCATGTTGGCTTTTTCGTCAGCTTCCATTAATTCAGGATTATTGAAATACGCTTTTACCGTGATCAGATTATTTTTATAGGTGGAAATTCTTGCCTGAACTTTTTTAGGTTTATACAAATCTGCATCGATGTTCATGTCTTTTAAAACTTTTTTAATGACATTCAGAGCATCCTGTTGATCGTAGATTGTAAAATTCGAAGGATATCCCAGATAATTCGCTTCACTTCTCAGAATTCTCGCAAAAACCGAGTGAAAAGTTCCCATCCAAAGGCTTCTCGCATTGCTTTGTCCTACCACTTTTGCGATACGTTCTTTCATTTCGCGGGCGGCTTTGTTGGTAAAAGTAAGTGCTAAAATATTAAAAGGATCTACCCCATTTGTAATTAAATGAGCAATACGCATCGTCAGTACACGAGTTTTCCCCGAACCAGCTCCGGCAAGAACCATCAAAGGTCCCTGTAAAGTGGTAACGGCTTCAAATTGTGATTCATTCAGTCCTTTCAGATAATCCTCCATGCTGCAAAAAATTTTTGGGAACACAAAATTAGTGTATTATATGGAGAATTCAAATTTTGGTTTTAGATATTAGAAGTTGGAATAAGCTTATATAGAATTAATAATAAAAAATAAAGACTATTCTCTATTATTGGAAATCGCAAAGGCGCAAAAACTTTTACCTTGATGCAGGTTTTAAGGTGCAAGAAAATCAAAGATTTTTAGCAAGCATTTTATAAAATAAAAACTATAGAAATTTTATCGCAGATAAAATCCTTGCGCCTTAAAATAGTTTTTAATATTATTTGCGCCTTTGCGATTTCCAATAATAATGAACAATCTTACACTTTAATAATCCTTCCATTAAAAACTCCGGCAATCGATTTTTCATAAGCCTTCGCTACTTTCCAGGCTTCAACAGGGATAAAACCAGGGAAAAATGGATGATAATCCTCCGATTCCACTAAAACAGTCGGACTGATACAATTGATTCTGATATTTCTCGGCAATTCATAAGAACTGGCCTTCACAAAGCCTTCGATAGCTCCATTCACGGTAGTTCCGATGATACCTCCGGCGATAGGCTCGTCTGTAAGAACTCCTGAAATTAAGGTAAATGAACCGTTATCATTAATGAAAGGCAGTGCGGTACGAACAATATTGATCTGCCCCATCAATTTGCTTTCGAAAGAAAAGGCAAAATCCTGATCTGTGAAATTTTCCAGAGGTCCGAATTTTACATCTCCGGCAGCATTGGCCACTGCATCGAAATTTCCAACCGATCTGAAAAGCTGTTCCAAACTATTTTTATCCTGAATATCCGCATGAAAATCTCCAGAGTTTCGGGAAACCCGGATCACTTCATGACCATTTCCTTCAAGATTTTTTGAAACTTCCTTTCCAATCGTGCCGCTTGATCCGATGACGATGATTTTTAACTTTTTAGAATCCATATTATATTAAGATTTGATTTAAAAATTTATTTAAAATACTCTTTTTAACGCAAAGTTTTTTTTTATAATTAATTGAGATTTCTATAAGATTTAGGTGACATTCCGGTTTTGTTTTTGAAAAGCTTTGTGAAGTGTGACGGGTGCTCAAATCCCAGATCATATGCGATTCCGCTGATGGATTCGTCGGTACTCCACAACAATGCTTTCGCTTTATCAATTAATTTTAAATGAATATATTCCTGACAGGATTTTCCGGTGTATTTTTTTAATAAATCCGAAAGGTAATTCGGTGACATATTCAGTTTTCCGGCAAAATAGGCAACGTCCGGAATTCCTGACTGCACCAGCGTTTCCTGAGCAAAATAATCATTCAGCAACCGTTCAAAATTGGCAACCACATCATTACTCGCTTTTGTTCTGGTAAAAAACTGGCGTTCATAAAACCGCTCACAATACGACAGCAGCAACTCCAGATTCGTCAGAATAATATGGTAAGAATGCTTATCTACATTCAAGGAAATTTCTTTCTGAATATTTTTCACACAGTCTTCCAGCACAAGCCTTTCCGCTTCCGAAATATGCAGCCCTTCGCTTGTATCATACCCGAAAAATGAATATTCCGTCAGTTTATGTCCTTTTCCTGTGGCATTCAGGAAATCGGGATGAATGTAAATTCCCCAACCGCTCACTTTATTTTCCATTCCGGGAGACAAGGTCTGATGCGGAGCCGTAAACATCATCGTTCCTTCGGAGAAATCATAATTCGTTCTTCCGTACTGAAAACTTCCTTCTATTTTTTTACAGGCAATGGAATATAAATCCAGTCTGTAAACGGCATCGGGTTTCCTGTGGCTCCGGTCGACTTTAGCCAGATCAACAACGGTCACAAGCGGATGCAATGGCTTTTCATACCGAAAAAAATCGTGCAGTTCCGAAATCGAATTGATGTCTACATAATCCATTTTGCCTATTTTTTTACATTAAAAATAATAAATTTAAATATAAATTCCTCCACTGATTTCAATACGCTGAGCATTCACAAACCGGCTGTCATCAGAAAGCATTGAAGCTACAAAAAGACCCACATCATCGGCTTCTCCGAGTCTTCCTAAAGCTGTCATTCCCGCAATTTGCTGACGGTGGCTTTCATCTCCTTTTCCTCCACCGAATTCTGTATCAATAGCTCCGGGAGCCACAGAATTGGCCCTGATTTTTTTGTCTGCAAATTCTTTCGCAAAATATCTCGTTAAGGAATCAATTCCGGCTTTGATCGCGCCGTAGACCGCAACTGTCGGAAATGCAAATCTGGCCAAACCGGATGATATATTAATGATCTGCCCTCCGTTTTCCATCAAAGGCTCCAATTGTTGCGTGAGAAAAAATACACCTTTAAAATTAACATTAATTAATTCATCAAAAATAGCTTCCGTGGTATCTTTTATTAATGTTCTTTGGGCGATTCCTGCATTATTTACAAGATAATCGAAAGAATCTCTGCCCCAATCTTTCAACGTTTTTGATACTTCATCAGCAAAACCTGAAAATGTGCTGATATCGGCTACATTTAATTTCAAAGCAATTGCTTTTCCACCATTTGCATTGATTTCTTCTGCTACGGCTTTTCCCTGTTCCGGATTGTTGTTGTAGGTTAAAATAACAGCTATCCCACGTTTTGCGGCATTGATAGCGATACTTTTTCCAATTCCGCGGCTTCCACCTGTGATCACCGCGATTTTCTGATTGTGATTATTTGTTTCCATAAGACTTGATTTTTATAGGACAAAGTTCCACACTTTCAGTATTTTAAAATTAAACTTTTAAAGAAATTACTTATACATTTTACTGATTATAAATGTTTAGACTTATTTTGATAAAAAATCAGCTATAGATTGTAACAATTAGAGTAAATTTGGCACTAATTGACAAAACAATTTCTACTTTATGAAAAAGCGACTTCTTTCTGTTGCTGCAGCGGCTTTCTTCGGGATGGCTCTGAATGCACAACAAATTAAATTCGAAGAGTATGACTTACCAAACGGTCTTCACGTAATTCTTCATCAGGACAATTCTGCACCGGTAGTTACAACAGGTGTAATGTATCACGTAGGTGCAAAAGATGAAGTAAAAGGAAGAACAGGTTTCGCGCATTTTTTCGAGCACCTTTTATTCGAAGGAACACCAAACATCAAAAGAGGTGAATGGTTCAAAATAGTTTCTTCAAACGGAGGACAAAACAACGCCAATACGACAAACGACAGAACGTATTACTACGAGACTTTCCCATCAAATAACGAACAATTGGGTCTTTGGATGGAAGCTGAAAGAATGCGTCACGCGTTGATCAACCAAGTTGGTGTAGACACACAAAGAGAGGTTGTAAAAGAAGAAAAAAGATTGAGAATGGATAACCAGCCTTATGGAAATCTTTTCACGACAATTCAGAAAAACTTATTTACCAATCACCCGTACAACTGGCCGACGATCGGTTCTATGGAAGATTTAAATGCTGCAAAACTAGATGAGTTCCAGGCATTTTATAAAAAATATTACGTTCCGAACAACGCTACTTTAGTCGTTGCCGGAGACATCAAGCCTGAGCAGACTAAAAAATGGATTCAGGAATATTACGGAGGAATTCCAAAAGGAACCCTATATCCTAAAAATTTCCCGAAAGACACTCCTATCACTCAGGAAAAAGAAGTAACAGCTACGGATCCTAACATCCAGCTTCCTGCTTACGTTTTTGCGTACAGAACGCCGGGTAACAAAGAGAAAGACGCTTATGTTCTGGATATGCTTTCTTCTTATTTAAGTAATGGTAAATCTTCGGTTTTATATAAAAAATTAGTTGACCAGGATAAAAAAGCACTTCAGGTAGCTGCTTTCAACCAAGGTCTTGAAGATTACAGTATTTTCGCATTCTTCGCGATCCCGATGGGACAGACTACTAAAGCAACTTTACAAGCTGACATCGATGCTGAAATCAAAAAACTTCAGACGACTTTAATCTCCGAAGAAGATTATCAGAAACTTCAAAACCAGTATGAAAACCAGTTTGTGAATGCCAACTCAAGCATTCAGGGAATTGCAGCTTCATTAGCAACGAACCACGTATTGATGGGAGATACCAACCTTATCAATAAAGAAATCGACATTTACAGATCTATCACAAGACAGGATCTGCAAAATGCGGCTAAAAAGTATCTTAATTCCAACCAAAGAATAATCATTAACTACGTACCTGAAAAGAAATAATCATTCAGAATTTTAGGTTTAAAGCTGATTATTAAAATTAAATTTTTACAAATGAAAAAGCAATTAACATATATAGCTGCAGCGTTTTTCTTCACAGGAATGGTTTCAGCACAGAAAATTGATCTTAATGCAATGCCAAAGCCGGGGCCGACTCCAGCGATTAATATTGCCAAGCCAAAAACATTCCAGCTAAGCAACGGTCTTACGGTAATGGTGGTAGAAAACAACAAATTACCAAGAGTAACAGCGAATCTTTCAATGGACAGACCTCCATACTACGAAGGAAGCGTGGCTGGTGTAAGCGATATCATGGCTGAACAGTTCGAAAACGGAACAACCAACATGAGCAAAGATGATTTCAACAAAAAAGTAGATTATCTTGGTGCAGGTCTTAACTTCTCTTCAAACGGTGCGTCTGCCAATGCACTATCAAAATATTTCCCTGAAGTATTGGGTTTAATGGCTGATGCTATTATCAATCCTAAATTTTCTACTGAAGAAATCCAGAATTCTAAAGAAAGAGCTATCGAAGGATTAAAATCTTCAGAAAAAAATGCTTCTGCGATTGCATCTAAAGTGTCTAACGCCTTGATGTACGGAAAAAATACGTCAAGAGGAGAATTTGAAACCGTTGAATCTATCAACAAAATACAATTGGCTGACGTACAGAATATTTACAAAAAATATTACGCTCCGGACAATGCTTATTTAGTAATCGTGGGAGATGTAAAATTTGATCAGGTAAAACCTTTGATCGAAAAATCATTCAACGGTTGGAAAAAAGCAAACACTCCGATTTCACCACTGGAACCGGCATCTAATGTTGCTAAAACAGAGATCAATGTAGTAGATGTACCTTCTGCTGTACAATCTGTTGTTTCTGTCAACAACCTGAACAACCTGAAAATGAAGGATCCGAATTATTTTGCTGCAGTTATGGCCAACTACATTCTTGGAGGAGGCGGTGAAGCAAGACTTTTCATGAATCTTCGTGAGAAAAACGGATTTACTTACGGAGCTTATTCAGATATGAGCGCAAGCAAATATTCACCTGATTTCTCGGCAAGCGCAAGTGTAAGAAACGAGGTTACGGATAAGGCTGTTAAGGAATTCATGAACGAACTTAACGCGATCTCAACCGTAAAACCAGAAGAATTGGAAAATGCCAAAGCAAAACTAAAAGGAGCTTTCATTCTTTCATTGGAGCAGCCTGCTACAGTAGCAAGATTTGCATTAAACCAAAAAGTTCAGGATCTTCCTTCTGATTTTTATACAAACTATTTAAAATCTATCGATAAAGTAACAGCTGCAGATATTTCGAATGCTGTAAAAGCCACTATTTTACCAAACCAAAGCAGAATTTTCATCGCCGGTAAAGCTTCTGATATTTCTGAAGGATTGGATAAATTGGGTTATCCAGTAAAATATTTCGATAAAGATGCTAATCCTGTTGCAAAACCAACGACTCAAAAAGTGGATGCCAACGTAACGGTAGCTTCTATTGCAGACAAATACATCAACGCTATCGGAGGAAAAGCCAACCTGGAAAAAATCTCTTCTTATACGATGAATGCTTCCATGACTATGCAGGGGCAGACTATTGATTTTAAAATCATTAAAGCTCAGGGCGGTAAAGAATTAACGACGGTAACAGCAATGGGACAGGTTGTTCAGAAGCAGGTATTTGACGGTAAAGCAGGATATTCTGAGCAAATGGGACAAAAAGTTCCTATGAAAGCAGAACAAATCGCTGAAAAACAGAAAAATCCTGAACTTTTTGAAGAATTAGGTTTCGCAAAATCTGCCGATTATAAAGTAGCGGGAATCGAAAAAGTGAACAATGAAGATTCATACGTAGTGAAAGGCGGAGATACTACTTACTACTACAGCGTAAAAACAGGTTTGAAAACAGGAGAAACGAAAACTGTAAAAGCGCAAGGAAAGGAAATGACCATCCCTACAACATTCTCGGATTACAAAGATGTATCCGGAGTGAAAATGCCTTACAGCATCTCTGTAAACCAAATGGGAATGGATATGACCATGAACGTAAAATCTTACGAAGTAAATCAGGCTAAAGACGCTGATTTTAAATAAAAACTTCTATTTCTATAGAAAAGCGGCAGCCAAGGCTGCCGCTTTTTATTTTTATTAACATTTGGTTGCTTCTTTTTTTGTGATTCGGTAAAAAAAGATTAAATTTGCCCATTCTAAAAGATATCAAATTAATGGATTCTATATTTATACTATTGATGGTTCTTATTATGATTGCCAGCGTTTTATTGGTAATCATCGTTATGGCTCAAAATCCGAAAGGAGGAGGTCTTTCCAGTACTTTCGGAGGTGCATCTTCTGCACAGTTTGGAGTACAGAGAACCAATGACTTCATGGAAAAAGCAACATGGACTCTAGGAGGAACTATCATCGTTCTTATCCTTTTAAGCGTTGTACTTACAGGTAAGCCTGCACAAACAGCACCTGCTCAACAACAGCCAGTAAAACAAGAAGCTCCTGCTAAATCTGCTCCTGCTTCTTCTACGCCGGCACAGACACCAGCTACTAAATAAGCAAATAATATTTTTACATAAATAAAGCAACTCAATTGAGTTGCTTTATTGTTTTAGCTTGATTTTTAATTCTTTCTGAAGGAATTCCAATAATCGTCCTGATCCTTTATAAACAGACATTCTATAAAAGAATCCAGTGACATTTTGTAAAGGACATCTTCACCCAGTTCCTGAAAATCTGTCTTAAAAAATTCGGGATCTAATTGAATATTCTTGCGATCGATCACCAAAATATTATCCGGATTATAGAAGGGATAATTTTTAATATCAAAATTCGTAGTAATCAGTTTTCTTCCGGACGCCAGCACTTCAAAAGTTCTGATTGTTAATCCATTCTGAAACGGTTTATTGATATCAAGTACAGATTTCGTTTTTTTATAAAAATCTATGATTTGATCATGATTAAGTTTATCAAAACTTACTTTATCAATATCGAACTGCTTCAAGCTTTTATCAATAATTTTTTTTAATCTGAAAGTAAATCTTCCCATTGCATAATAATAAAAGTATGACCTTAGCTTAAGTTGATCCGCAATAACTTTTATTTTTTCTCCCACAATATACCGATCCGTGTGTGCACTGCCTATAAATACGATATCATACTCTGGCACACCTTGGTTCTGTCTTAAATTTTTATATTCATCCAGATAAAAAAGTGGTCTGAAATTCAAATTATATTTGACCGAATCATTATATTCAAAAGTAAATTTTTTATCAAAATATTTTAAATTAGAAATAAGATTAGGATATTCTGTCAAAGGATCAAAATTGTAGTAGATCATCTCCATGTCAGGGTTACTTTCCTTGATTTTTTCAAGAAAAAAAGCAGGAATTGCTTCACCTTTTATCAACAGGAAATAATCGTATTTCTTATGTTTAATATCATCCAAAATCCGGTTGTAGTATTTATTTATTTTTAAATGATACAACCTTTTATTAAGACGAATGATTCCTTTGGAAATATTGGAGTTGGAAGGCCTTTCATCATAAAAATCCACTTCATTTCCCATCTCAGTAAGTCTTTTTGCTATGGCTCTTTCATATTTAAAAAAACTGACTGATAAGAAAAGAATTTTTTTGTTTTTCAGGCTGATCATTTTAAAAGTCCTTTTACTTTCATCTCTTCCAGAGATTCTTTGAACTTCACATCCTGAATATTTTGCTGCAATACCCAATTGGTAAACTTCGACATTCCTTCTTCAAAAGATATTTTAGGCTGAAAGTTTAATCTTGATTTAATCTTGCTGATATCTGCAAAATTGTGCCTGATGTCTCCCAAACGGAACTGGCCTGAAATATTGATTTCGAAATCGATATTATAAAATTTTCTGAGATTTTCTGCAACGGTCGTCACTGCCGTTGAAACTCCAGTTCCAACATTGAAAATTTCTCCGTTTGCGGCATCATTTTCAATACATTTTATCGTTGCTTCCACTGCATCGTCAACGTGGATGAAATCTCGGGACTCCCTCCCGTCTTCAAAAACATTAATATTATTTCCATTAAGAATCTGGGATGAAAAAATAGATAAAATTCCCGTATATGGATTCAGTAAAGACTGACCTTCTCCATAGACATTCTGGAATCTTACCGCGACCGGCGCCACTCCCATCGATGAACAGGCGGTCATCACCATTTGTTCCTGGGTATATTTTGTAATTCCGTAGATGGATGTTGGATGTATTTTTGATTCTTCATCTGTAGGAAGTGCAGTAAGCGTTTGTCCGTCAGGATAAATAATATCAAACTTCCCGCTTCTCATTTCTGCAACATTTCTCGGTTTCGGATAGATCAACCCTAATTCCGGATGCAGATATTTTCCTTCGCCGTACACTGCCCTGGAAGATGCAATGACAACTTTTTTCACATTATGAGGTTTATTTACCAGAAGATCAAGCATTTTTGACGTTCCGGAAACATTCACTTCCGTATATTTTTCAATCTCGTACATCGATTGTCCGGTTCCGGTTTCTGCGGCCAGATGCACAATCACTTCTTGCCCTTCAATCGCTTTTTCCCAATCTTCAAGGTTGATAATATCTCCGTGAATGAAATTGACCTTTCCTAAAATACTCCTGTACAGCGGCGAATCTTCTTCAGGATTTTCCCCGTGGATCTGAGAAGAAAGATTATCTAAAACAGTAACTTCATATCCTTTTTTCCTAAGTTCCAGCGACAACTTACTTCCAATAAATCCGGCTCCTCCTGTGATGAGTATTTTCATGCTTATTTGTGTAATGTTTAATTTTTTGTTTTCCTTATATTATAATAAAAGGTTCGGAACAGCAAAAGTAAATATTTTGCTTTGTAAAAAAGCCTAAATGTCACATATTGAAGAAAACTTATTTTTTTCAGTATATAGATTTCCTTTAGGTTCTTTCTAAAACCTTTAGCCATTTCCGGAAGATTCGCAGATAATCCTGAAACCCCGAACGTTCTTTTTCCCTTTCCTACAGTTACCAAACTTTCGTCCAAGATATACATTTTATTTTTTAATGAAACCTTCATCCAATAGTTAACATCTTCAGCATATCTTTGATCATCATCAAAATATCCCGTATTTTCAAGGACTTTCTTCCTGAACATTACGGTTGAAGGCTGTGCTTCATTTCTTATTAGAAGCTTCCTGAAGGTTATCTCTGCAAGTCCATTTTTTACATGATAAGGAAAAAGAATTTTATTGTTATTTCTAGCCGTTGCCAGAAAATCGATTTGCAGATCATTTTCAAAATGCTGTATCTGTTTTTCAATTTTATCGGTATGCCACTCGTCATCCGCATCCAGTAGAGCGATATAA
This sequence comes from Chryseobacterium wanjuense, assembly GCF_900111495.1. Classification (NCBI taxonomy): domain Bacteria; kingdom Pseudomonadati; phylum Bacteroidota; class Flavobacteriia; order Flavobacteriales; family Weeksellaceae; genus Chryseobacterium; species Chryseobacterium wanjuense. The sequence continues at coordinate 362,187 of NZ_FOIU01000003.1, forward strand.
TCTCCTTTTGCAACTTTTAGCCCTGTATTTCTGCCCTTAGAAACTCCGCCGTTATTTTGATGTAATAAAATAATATTCAACTGTGGATTTTCTTTCATATAATTTTCTACAATTGCCTTGCTTTTATCTGTAGAACCATCGTTCACAATAATAATTTCAAATTTTTCCAGAGGAAAAGTCTGATTTTTTACAGAATCTAAAGCGGAAACTATAGATTGCTCAGCATTATACATGGGAACAATTACGGAAATCATTTAATTTTCTTTAAACTTATTTTTAAAAATACCCAAAACCAAAGTGATGATTACAAACGGCATACACATATTGAAAAAACTGAGATCAAAAAAAGAATTTGTAATCATATCCGTATAGCCATATTTTGCAAAATACATGATAAAAGGTACGAAAACACAAATAAACAGCAACGTTCCTGCACGAAAAGTAATGTCGGAAAATGATTGTATTTTAAAAGACAATACAAAAGCTGCCACAATATATAAAAGACTAAGTAATAGCGGCTGTTTTGCACCCTGAATCATAAGTGGGTTGTGCTTTATAAAAACATCAAAGCCAGGTGCATTATGAAAGAAAAAATAGGCAACAGCAGCCACTGTAATTATGAAAACCAAAGTAAACCGCAATTTCTCCAAAATTGAAAAATCATAAAACTTTTTAAACAATAAAATAATCAACGGAATAGCTGATGAAAGGCGTGTCATTAAAAACAATGCTGATAAAAATGAAACCAATTCCAGTTTCATATTATTTTTCATTAAAAATTTATTCCAGATTAAAAATGTAAATCCTGCAACAATAATAAAATTGGAAAATAAATCACTCTTCACATATACCTCCCACAAATAACTTGGTGAAAGAAAAAGTAAAATCAATACCGCCAGTCTTTGTTTATAATCCGTAAAAATTTTAAAGATCAGATAAGAAAAAAGTAAAAAACAAAAAGACTGCAAATATCCTACACTTCCGAAAAGCAGGTAAAAAGGCATTCCTAAAACAATAAGCATGGGAAGATTAGAAGATTCCCGACCCATATGATCCGGAATATTATAAGGATACTGTCCGTTCAATATTGCTTTTATCCCGATTTCCATGGCAGACCAGCGATCTACATTCAGGGAATTTCCGTCAATTTTATAATTCAGATAAACACTTAAAAAGAAGAATAAAACAACTCCAAACCAAAATAATATTTTATAAAAAACCTCTTTAAAGTTGAATTTTAAATAAAAAAAACTTACTCCCGGAACAGCCAACAAATAAACGGTTAAAATCAACATATTATAATTCTCCCCGTACTTCATGATAAACAAAGAATTTATAATAAGGTAAATTAAAAAACTGCTGTATTTTTTAATCGTATCTAAAGAAGTGTTACTTGAGAATTGTAAGATATCCATGAAGAATTGTAACGTTTACTTTGGTTTAAGAATTCCCTTCATTATACGGCAACCTGTTCATAATCGACCTTCCCAGAGAAATTTCATCGGCATATTCCAGCTCATCGCCCACCGAGATTCCTCTTGCAATGCTTGAAAAATTGACATTAAAGTTTTTAAACTTTTTGTAGATATAATAAGCCGTCGTATCGCCTTCCATCGTGGCACTCAGCGCAAAGATTAATTCTTTTACCCTGCCTCCGTTCAGCTTTTTTTCAATGCTTGGAATGTTGAGCTGATTCGGTCCTACGCCTTCCATCGGGGAAATTTTTCCGCCTAAGATCAAATATTTTCCGCTGTATTTCCCTGTATTTTCAATGGCAATAACATCGCGAACATCTTCTACAACGCAGATCAGTTCATCATTTCTTTTTTCATTGCTGCAAATTTCGCAAACATCAAAATCAGAAAAATTATGACATTCTTTGCAGTATTTTATTTCATTCACAAGGTTAATCACGGAATTCCCAAGACTTACCGCTCTGGAATTGGGTTGTTTCAATAAATGTAAGGCTAAACGTAAAGCCGTTTTCCTGCCAATTCCGGGCAATCCCGAAATCTCATCCACTGCTTTTGCCAAAACTTTACTTGGGTAATCCATAAGACAAAAATAGTGATAATTGTTGATAATTTATCGTTGTTAGCCACTAGTTTCTCTCTAAAAACATCTTTAAATTTAATGATTAATAAATCTCCACTGTTTGACTTAATAAATTTTCTTACTATCTGTTTTTTAAAGATTAATTTTTAAAATTATTTATAATTAAGTTAAAACAAAAAACTCTCTAAATCGAAACACTTTCACTTCCATCTCCCTTCTTCCATCTTCCATCTTAAATTAAAAACCTCTATCTTTGAATTTCTAAATATTAACTTGAAAAAAAATAAACTAAATGGTACTTAACAATTTAAATTATCCATTGGATTTTAAATTTAAGATCACAACATTAGCCAGTGATTTTAATATCACGGACAAAAACGGAAACTATGTAGCTTACGTTCGTCAGAAAATGTTTAAATTGAAAGAAGATGTAGTCATTTTCAATGACGAGAGCAAATCAAAAGAACTGTTCAGAATCAGAGCTAATAAATGGATCGATTTTAATGCTTCTTATTCCATCAATGAAGTGGCAACCGGAAAAAACTTCGGAAGGCTGGCCAGAAAAGGAATGCGCTCTCTTTGGAAATCTACCTACAATATTCTGGACGAAAATGATCAGCAGAAATTTACCATAACAGAAGATAATGCATGGACAAAATTCTTCGACGGACTGGTAAGCGAGATCCCGATTATCGGAATGTTTACGGGATATTTCCTTAACCCGGCTTATACCGTAAGAGGTATTGACGGAAAAGAATATTTTAAACTAAAAAAAATGCCTTCATTCTTCGGAAGAAGATTCCAGCTGGACAGAATGATTGATATTGATGATGAAGACGAAAGTTTAGTCATTCTTTCATTCTTAATGATGGTTCTTCTGGAAAGAGCAAGAGGATAAAATAATATAAACCACAAACAATGAAATACGTAATTATTTTTTTTTCAGCATTTCTGTTGGTCGCTTGTAAAAAAGACCAACAAACCGTTTCAAGTTCCGCACCTGTGGCAGATTCTTTAGCAACTGTTCAGGATACAGCAAAAACAGAGGTTTCTTCAGGAAAAATTTTAGTTGAAAACTTTCCTTTCCCGAAAGAAATTAAGGAATGTTCTTGTTATTTTGCAAAAAATAAAAAAGATTTTGAAGCAGAAAGATACATATATGCCGATGATGCCGGAAAAACTGCCTACATGAAACTTGACGGAAAAAGGGTCGCTATGAATCTTATCTCTTCAAGCGATATGGAAGTGGATGAAGAACTGAACAAAGAAATAGAAAATGATAATTACAAAATTTCCGTAAAAGGTAAAAAGATAAAACACGAAGAAGCTCTGTTATTTGAAGGTACTTTAACCATCGAAAAACCGGACGGAACCGTAGTCACAATGCCTATTTACGGTGAATGTGGATGTTAATGAGAAAAGAAAAACGAAAATGCTGATAAGTTTATTAGCTAATTAGCTTTAAACCGTTTAACAGTGATAAAAAATAGTGCTTCCGATCTACGGGAGCATTTTTTATTTCGTAATTTTGATAAAAATAAAAATTCATGGAACTATCTAATATAGAACCGCAAATTATCTGGAAAAATTTCTCCAAATTAAACGCTGTTCCAAGACCATCAAAAAAAGAAGAAAAAGTAATTGCTTTCATCAAAGAATTCGGTGAAAACTTAGGACTGGAAACCACAGTAGATGAAGTTGGAAATGTGATCATCAAAAAGCCAGCAACAACAGGAATGGAAAACCTGAAATCGGTTGTCCTTCAGTCACACCTGGATATGGTTTGTCAAAAAAATAACGATGTTAATTTTGATTTTGAAACAGAAGGCATCAAAATGGAAATCGACGGCGACTGGGTAAAGGCAAAAGGAACAACATTAGGAGCCGACAATGGTTTAGGAGTGGCCACTATCATGTCTATTCTTGAAAGTTCAGATATTCCGCATCCGGCTTTGGAAGCCCTTTTCACTATCGATGAAGAGACAGGGATGACGGGAGCGTTGGGGTTGAAACCCGGACAATTAACCGGAGATATTTTATTAAACCTTGATACAGAAGAGGACGACGAAATCGATATAGGCTGCGCCGGCGGAATTGACGTAACGATCACTCAAACCTACGAAGTTGAGCCTGCAAAAGGCCAGATTGTAAGATTTGAAGTAAAAGGTCTTCAGGGCGGTCACTCCGGGATGGATATTCACAAGGGATTAGGAAATTCCAATATTATCTTAGGAAGATTGCTGTACACGGCTTTAGATAAAGAAAACATTCAGTTGATTTCTATTGATGGAGGCGGATTGAGAAATGCCATTCCAAGAGAAGCTGTTGCGATTGTTTCTGTGAGGAATGCCAATGAATTTATCGAAGAATTGACAACCGGTCTTAAAAAAGAAATTTTAGAAGAATTTGCTACCATTGAACCTGGAATTCAGATTAATATCGAAAATTCTACTACATCTGAAAAGGCCATTTCAGAAGCGGATTCGAAAAAAATTATTTTAACTTTAAAAGCACTTCACAACGGAGTTTACAGAATGAGCCCGGATGTAAAAGATCTTGTGGAATCATCTAATAACGTTGCAAGAGTAGAATTAAAAAGCGGTGCACTTAAAATTTTAAACCTTTCCCGCTCTTCTGTAGAATCTACAAAATATTCAGTTGCAGAACAGTTGAAATCCGTTGCAGAATTAGCAGGAATGAATACCGAATTCAGTGGTTCATATCCGGGATGGAAACCAAAACCGGGTTCTGAAATCGTACAGCTGATGGAGAAAATCTATGTTGAAAAATTCACCGAAAAGCCACACGTCGTAGCTTGTCACGCAGGTTTGGAATGCGGAATCATTGGTGCAAATTATCCTGAAATGGAAATGGTAAGTTTCGGACCGACCATCAGAGGAGCACATTCTCCGGATGAAAAGGCAAACATCCCATCTACACAGAAATTCTGGACTTTCCTGAAAGATATTTTGGCGAATATTCCTTCAAAATAAGAATATAAAATTGCTATATTTAATATCCAAAGTCGCTTTGATTTTGGATATTCTTTTTTCAAATTGATACAATGACAAAAAAATTACTTTTAATCTTTGGCTTGCTACTTTTTAGTAAACATTTTTCTCAATCAGAAAAATTAATTGGTGAGTGGTTTCTTGATCGAACGGTAAAGTCTGACGGAAATAATTTAGAAATTAACAATCCTAAATATTCAATGTTCCTCACCTATAAAATTAATCCTAATGAATTAATGATTAATAACATTAAGTTTAAAGCCAAATTTTCTGTAGATCAAATAAAACTTGATAACAGAAATTTTAAATATTGGTTTGAAAAAGATTATTTATTAATTCAGGAAGGAAATGAAATTTCTCTATTTTTAAAAGCAGATAATTTTATAAAGAAATACCCCGAATTTGAACCCAAAGTTGAGATAAGAAATAATGACAGCGTAATAGTTGCTAATCAAATCATTCATCCGATATTTAATAACGAAAAAACTTTTGATGATTTTATAATACCGCTTATGACTCAAGAATCCTCAAAAAATATGAATGATTTATATTTTAATGCGGAGTATATTTTAACAAAAGATAATAAAATTACTGATATTAAAATTATAAATAAACGCACTCCACAATATGATTCTCAGTTTATTCAGGCATTAAAAAAAGCTGAAAAGTATTACGAAAATCCTTACAAAAAAAATTTACTTATAGTCGAAGAAAAACATTTCCTGAAATGGTATGATGATTTAAAAGACAATTCAGAAAAAGAGTTACATAATTATATATATGAGGGATCCGGATTTTATGATAATAATAATTTTGAAAAAGCAATAGAAAAGCTTAGTAAAATTGACCAATTGGACATTAAAGACAATAAATTTATGATGAATATTCATGATGCTTATATAAAATTAGGAATATCATATCTTGCTCTAGGTAAAAATGATCAGGCTTGTATAAATTTTAGAAAAGCAGGTAATTTAACAGATTTTGCAGTAAGAAATTATTTAAAAGATTTTTGTAAATAATATGAAAAATATCACAGTATTTTGCGGCTCAAGTTTCGGCTCAGATCCTATTTTTGAAGAGCAGGCAATCTTGCTTGGGCAAACATTGGCAAAACAAAATATACAACTGGTTTATGGCGGTTCAAACACAGGCCTAATGAAAGCAGTTGCAGACGGCGCATTGAACGAAGGCGGAAAAGTAACCGGCGTTCTCCCCCACTTTTTACAATCCAAAGAAATTGCCCATAAAAGCCTCACTGAATTGATTCTGGTAGAAACCATGCACGAAAGAAAAACCAAAATGAATGAACTGTGCGACGGTGTCATCGTCCTTCCCGGCGGTTATGGAACTTTGGAAGAGTTTTTCGAGATGATCACCTGGGCGCAACTCGGCCTTCACAAAAAACCAATTGGAATTTTGAATATCAATGGATTTTATGATGATTTGATTAGACTTGTCCAGACCATGGTCGATAAAGGATTTTTAAAACAAATCAATCGCGATATGCTGCTGATCAGTGATAATATTGATGAGCTCTTGGAGAAGATGCGAAATTATGAGGCTCCGAGTGTTGGGAAGTGGATTTCGAAAGAGGAAGTTTAAAATTATTTACCTATATTTTATTAAACAAAAAATCATTAATTTTGATTTAAATATTAAAAATTATGAATTTAGAAGCACGTAAAATATCGCTTGTTCAAGAATTCTTGAGGATTGATAATGAGAAAATAATCAGTGCTTTAGAAAATGTACTTCATAAAATTAAATCTGAGAATTTTGATGAAAATTTAAAACCTATGTCTCTAAATCAATTTAATGAGGAAATTGATAAAGCAATTGAAGATGAAAATAAGGACCGATTGATTAATACTAAAGATTTAAAAGATAAAATCCAAAAATGGGATTAGAAATTCTTTGGTCACAATTTGCAGAAGATAAGTTGTATGATATTTTTCACTACTATAAATTTAAAGCGGGTATAAAAATTGCGAAAAAAATAGTCAATGAAATTGTTGATAAAACTTTAATTTTAGAGCAGAATAGTCAGGCTGGACAAATTGAAGAATTATTAATTGAGAGAAAACAGGAATTTAGATATTTAGTCTCTGGAAATTATAAAATTATCTATTATATCAATCTGAAAACCAAAAGGATTATCATTGCAAATGTTTTTGACACAAGACAAAATCCTTTAAAATTAAATGAAACCAAATAATTCAATTTTTGATTATAACAACAACAAAAACTCCCGAAGAAAATCTTCAGGAGTTTTTTATATAATTTAAATAAAATTTTCTAAGGATAAGGAGCAATTTCCACTTCAAGACCTTCCATGTTCATTGCCATGTGTAATTGACAACCCAATCTACTGTTTTCTTTCACATGGAAAGCTTCGGCAAGCATCGCATCTTCTTCATCTCCCATCGGCTCAAGTCCAGGATCGTTAATTACATAAACCTGACAAGAAGCACACATAGCCATCCCACCACATACTCCGATTGTTCCTTCTTCTGCCAATTCATATGAACGGATGATTTCCATTAAGTTCATGGACATATCCGTTGGAGCAATAACATCGTGAGTTACACCTTCTCTATCGGTGATTTTTATATTGATATCTGACATAATTTTGCAAAATTAGTCAATTTTTTTCACAACAGCTTTCTCAGCTTCTTTTCTACTTCCGTCGAATCCGTCTACACCGCTTACCGTTGTGTATTTCAGTACATATTTTTTACCAGGATTCAATCTGTTGTAGACACTTTGGCACATCAATGTTGCCTCATGGAAACCACAAAGAATCAATTTTAATTTTCCTGGATAGGTATTGATATCTCCGATAGCGTAAATCCCGTCGATATTGGTCTGATAGTCTAAAGCATTATTTACAACAATAGCATTTTTCTCGATATTCAGTCCCCAGTTTCCGATTTCACCCAATTTTGGAGTCAATCCGAATAAAGGAATAAAATAATCGGTTTCGATGTCGTAAGCTTCCTGCCCATCAACTTCTACTGTGATCCCTTCAACTTTTCCGTCACCTTTGATTGCTGTAACTTCTGCAGGAGTAATTAATTTAATTTTACCCTGATTTTTCAGTTCCTGAACTTTCTCTACAGAATCCAAAGCTCCTCTGAACTCGTTTCTTCTGTGGATTAAAGTTACCTCACTCGCCACATTCGACAGGAAAATACTCCAGTCAAGCGCAGAATCTCCTCCACCGGCAATTACCACTTTTTTATTTCTGAAATGTTCAGGTTCTTTCACAAAATATTCAAGACCTTTTTCTTCGTAGTCTGCAATGTTTTCGATGGTTGGCTTTCTAGGCTCAAAAGTTCCCAAACCTCCCGCGATAGCGATGGCTTTAGCTCTGTGAACAGTTCCTTTATTAGTAACAACTTCAAACCATTCGTCATCTACTTTTGTATAAGAAACAGCTGTTTCCCCCAAAGTGAACCCCGGCTGAAACTGCTTGATCTGCTCCATTAAATTATCTACCAATTCACCAGCATTTACAGAAGGATAACCAGGAATATCGAAAATAGGTTTTTTAGGATAAAGCTCAGCCAACTGTCCTCCCGGCTGAGGAAGTGCATCGATAATGTGACACTTCATTTTTAATAGACCAGCTTCAAAAACTGCAAAAAGCCCGGTAGGTCCCGCACCTATGATCAATATATCAGTAGTTATCATATTCGTAAAGATAATTTAATTATACTTGTAGCTGCAAATTTACTAATTTTAATGCGAAGCATATTTAATTCAGTCTAAATAAAAAACTGAGATTTGTCAAATATCCCTAAAATTTTAAAGATTTTAAATTTGGCAGTGTTTTTGTAAAAACTCTAACTATGAAGAAACTTTTAAGTCTTTTAACAATATTTGTATTCTATTTAGGATTTGCCCAGATAGATAATATTGCCGATGGAGAGTCCATCAAATTCAGAATTCACTACGGATTCCTGAACGCCGGGACAGCTACTCTCGTGACACAAAAAACAACTTATAAAGGTGTCCCGCATCTTTATGCCAAAGGAACGGGTGAAACTACCGGAGCTGTAAAAGCCTTTTTCAAAGTGGAAGATTTGTACGAAAGTTTCATTAATGTACAGACCGGACTTCCTAGTTTTTATGTAAGAAATGTAAAGGAAGGAAGCTACCGCCAGCATTTTGAAACGGTTTTCAATCACGATAACAATACCCTTATTTTAACGGATAAAAAAACTCCCGCCAACGGATCAAAAGTCATTAAATCGGTAAAAGGAGTTCAGGATATGCTTTCATGTTTTTATTATTTAAGAAGCAAAAGCCCAAGTGAATTAAAACCAGGAACAGTAATGAACATGAATGTCTGGATCGATGATGAAATGTTTCCTTTCCAGCTGAAAGTAGTAGGAACTGAAAACCTGAAAACGAAATTCGGAACCATTAATTGTTTAAAAATTATTCCTTCCGTAAAAAGCGGCAGGGTTTTTAAAGAAAAAGAAGGCGTGACGATGTGGGTTTCCAATGATGCCAATCACATCCCGATGCTCTTGAAAGCCGAACTGGCAGTAGGTTCCTTAAAAGCAAGTATAGATGAGATAAAGAATGTAAAATATCCTTTAAAATTCTCAAAATAAACATATAAGGTCTGTTTAAACTAACTAAAAAAATTTAACCACAAAAGATACAAAAGATCAACATATTAGTTAGCTATCTTAAAAATAAAAGCTTACAAAAGACTAAAAATCAAAGATTTTTAAAACTTCTATGTTCTTGTTTGCAGTTTAATAATAAGCTTAAAATAATTACTGTATTAATCTTTTGTATCTTTTGTGGTTAAAATGAAAAGCTTAAACAAGTTCACTGTAGTTTTTTCAAAATCATGAAATGTCTGTACAATTTACAGACATTTTTTTTGTGGTATGTAATAGATTTCAAAACTTAATTGTCTTCTTTGTATAAACGCTAAGACCTAAGACCATGAAAACTCAATTGATGATTCTTTTTATTGTTTTACTTTCGGTTTTCACCTTTGCCCAGAAAAAGGAGAACGACAATATTGTAAGAAAAAAAATAGTGATCACAAAAACAGCTTCCTCTCCAAAAATTGATGGAATTCTAGATGATGCAGAATGGCAAAATGCCCCGGTTGCGACCAATTTTATCGAAAGAAATCCCAACAATGGAAAGCCACAAGCCGATTCTATAAAAACGGAAGTTAAAATTTTATATGATGATACGGGAATTTATTTTGGAGCACAGATGTACGACCCGACTCCCGGAAAAATCGCCAAAGAACTTACAGAAAGAGACGGCATCAGCAATGATGATTTTTTTGGAGTTGCCTTAAACGGGTATAATGATAAACAGCAAAGTTTAGAATTTGTAGTGACGGCAGCCGGAGTTCAGTTTGATGCAAAATTAACAACCGACGGTGAAGATGACACATGGAATTCTATCTGGTACAGTGGCGCAAAAATCAATGAAAAAGGCTGGTCTGCAGAAATAAAAATTCCTTATTCTGAATTGAGGTTTCCGAAAAGCAATGTGCAGGAATGGGGAATGAATATTTTCCGAAGAATTCAGAGGATTAAAGCGTCTTATGACTGGAATTTTGTAGACAATGCCAAGAATTCTTATACTTTATTCGACGGGGTTTTGCAGGGTATTGAAAACATTAATCCTCCTACACGATTGTCATTTACGCCTTATTTTTCGACTTACGTTAATAGTTTTGACGGAAAAACAACAGCCAATTTCAATGGAGGAATGGATGTAAAATACGGAATTAATGATGCTTTCACATTTGATATGACCTTGATTCCTGATTTTGGGCAGGCCAATTTTGATAATTCTATTTTAAATTTAACCCCTTTTGAACAGCAGTTTTCCGAGCAGAGAACATTCTTTACCGAGGGAACCGAATTGTTCAGCAAAGGCGGAATGTTTTATTCAAGAAGAGTTGGCGGTGAACCGACAGCTTATCCGACGATCTCAGCGAATGAGGAAGTTACAGAGTATCCTTCAAAAGTAAAATTATTTAATGCTTTTAAAATTTCCGGAAGAACGAAAAAAGGTCTGGGAATAGGATTTTTCAACGGAGTTACCCAGAGAATGGAAGCTACGATTGTAAATAATGAAACCGGTGAAACAAGAAAAGAAGTCGTAGAACCCTGGACGAATTACAATGTTCTGGTTTTTGATCAAAGATTCAACGGGAATTCTTCTGTATCACTGGTGAATACGAATGTAACAAGAGACGGCAGTTTTCGTGATGCCAATGCAACGGGAATTCTCTGGGACCTCAACAATAAGAAAAACACCTACAAAACCTTCGGAAGCCTGAAAGGAAGCTGGGTGATGAATGGTGAAACAAAATTCGGTACTCGCGGCGAAGCAGGTTTCGAAAAAATTGCAGGAAAACATCGTTTTTCGATCAACGGAAATGTGACGACAAAAGACTGGGATATCAATGATGTAGGGTTTTCTACCAAAACTAATTTTGCGAATTATAATGTCTGGTACGGTTACAGGATTTTGCAGCCTACAAAGACTTTTAATAATATTTATCTGAATTTTAATCTAAATTATTACCACCGATTAGAACCATTTATTTTCCAGAATTTTGTTTTTAATCATAATAATAGTTTTACAGATAAAAACTTCAGAAACTTCGGGGGCGGAATTGAATTTACCCCACTCGGACAAAACGATATTTATGAACCGAGAACCTTCGGAAGACACCTTAAAGTTCCGGGATATTTTGATTCGTGGGTTTGGTTTGAAAGTGATACGCGGAAAAAACTTCAGTATAATTTTACCGTAGATTATTATGCTTTTGACCAAAAAGGGAGAAATCAAATCTTTACCAACTTCGGATTGCGTTACAGGTTTTCAGATAAATTCAATGTAAACTGGAGCTTTAACCCTAGTTTCAGCAATAATGAAACAGGCTTTGCCGGAAAAAACGATACGGATATCTTTATCGGAAGAAGACAGAGAAATACGTATGAAAATGCTTTAACCTCAAAATATACTTTTAACGAAAAAATCGCACTTACCCTTACTTTCAGACATTATTTTTCGGATGTTACCTATAAGCAATTTTATACTCTCAATCAGGATGGAAGCCTTACCAATACAGATAATTTCACCAATAATCTCAACGGAACTTACAACGCCTGGAATGTAGACCTGCGATTTTCCTGGTGGTTTGCTCCGGGAAGTCAGCTGACTTTATTATACAGAAATGCCACTTCCAATTATCTGGATATATCGAGACTGAACGTGACAAAAAATTACGATATGCTTTTCAGTGAACCCACCGTGAATAATTTTTCTTTAAAACTGACATACTTTTTAGACTACAACAGAATAAAAAACTGGACAAAGAAGAAAAATAAAAGTTGATCGTACATCAATGACCGTAGTAAATTTTTTTAATAAACTCGTTTTTAATTACGTTTTGTTTCTTAGGTCAGTAATTAAAAACAAAAGAACCTCCGAAAGTTTTCGGAGGTTTAATTTTTTTAGTATCATTTGTGGTGTTAGAGATCTTTGATTCTTTCTCATCATTTGTGTTTCTTGAGAAACCAAAGATCATCTTAGTTGTCTTTTCTAAATAATTTTTTTTTATCCTTTTTGTTGATACAAAGATAGGGGCAGAACAATATTCGATCCCAATAAATATTGTCGATATATATCGCATGGCTCGTAGATATTTATCGACACCATTTTAAACCAAAAAAAAGAACTTCCAAACTGGAAGTTCTTCCTCAATATAGTCTTTTGTAAGGGGGACCTTTGATTCTTTCTCATCATTTGTGTTTGGGGAGAAACCAAAGATCATCTTATAGTCTTTTTAAATAATTTTTTTTTATCCTTTTTGTTGATACAAAGATAGGGGCAGAACAATATTCAATCCCAATAAATACTGTCGATATATATCGCTTGAGCTGTAGATATTTATCTACTGGAGATACTAATTGTTTTTAATTAATTCAATAAGCTCTACCAGATTTTCAATATCCAATTTCTCGAAAATCCTTTTCTTAATGGTGCTTACCGTGTTTTGTTTCACATCGAGGTTATTGGCAATTTCAAGGTTTCCGTAGCCTTCAGCGTACAGTTTTGCAATTTGAAGTTCTCTTTCCGTTAAAGACAACAAAGGGTTGATAAGCTTAGGATTGTGCATAGAATTCATCAGTAAAGCCTGGGTTGCAGGAGAAATATATTCTCCGTTTTCCAGCATTTTTCGGATGGCACTTTCAATTTCGTCTTCTTCATTCATCTTACTCAGAAAACCGTTGGCTCCCGCGTTCAGATATTTAAGCGCATGTTTGTCCTCCTCTATTCCTGTAAAAATCAGAATTTTTATTTCGGGTTTTATTTTTTTTATTTCAGGTAAAATGCTCAGGCTGTTTCCATCGGGGAAATGGGCGTCTATGATCGCCAGATCTATCGGATTTGTTTTTAAAGACTCCAATGCCTGCTGCAAATTTGATGCATGAAAAATTTCAAAATCCGGGTTAATATCTTCCAGGAGAAAAACAATGCCCTGTCTTATCAGACTGTGGTCATCTGCGAGTAGAATAGATTTATGATCTGGTTGATTCATTTTTAAGATTTAAATTAATAGAGAAAGTTACGGTTGTCCCTTTGTTTACCTCGCTTGCTACGGATATTTTGCCTGAGTATAATTCTACAATTTCCTTACACAGGCTAAGTCCCAAACCTGCTCCAAGATTTTCTATATCCTCCGACAATACTCCCTGATAATAAGGCTCGAATATTTTTTCGAGATCCGTCTTGGAAATTCCGGCGCCGGTATCACTTATTATGGTTGTTAAAGCAACAGTATTTTCATCAACTGGTTCGGCTGTAGTCGTTACACTGATCTGTCCGTTTTCGGTAAACTTATTGGCATTCCCGAGAATATTCATAAAAACCTGATTGATCTTTGTATTATCAGAATACACAACAATCTCAGGATCAATATTTTCATGAATGATAAATTTATTATTTCTCGTTTCTATATAAGGTTCAATAGAGTTTAATATCGACTGTATTTCATTTTTAAGATTAAAAACCACCGGGATCAGTTTATTTTCCACCTGCTGGTTTTTGGTGTATTCAAGAATCTGGTTGGCCTGCATCAATAAGGTGTTGTTGGTAAAGCTTATCGATTTAAGATATTCTTTAATGTTTTTATCGTCCGTTTTCTTACCAATTCTGTTGATGAAAATTCCTATGATTTTTAAAGGCGATCTCAATTCGTGACTTAACATTCCTAAAATCCTATTTTTAAATTTCAGGTTTTCACTGATCTGTTGGTTGGCAGCTTTTAGTTTTTGTTCGTAAATAAACGCTATCCTCGTCAAAATCATGATCAGTATGGAAACAATGATCATCAAAATAATCGATCCGAAAATCAGATATGTTCTGATTCTATTGTTTTTAGAATTCTGCTTGTTGTACTCTTTCTCAAGATCCGATTTGGAATCTTTAATGGCCAATTCATAAGTGTTCATCAAGCCGTTGCTGTAAAGCAGGAGATTGTTGAAAATTCTATAAAATTTATCGTTATTATCCTGTTTTTCAGCGGCATCTACCTGTATTCTTTTTACTTCTCCGGAGTAGTGATTGTTCACTAAATTAATGATACTGTCAAATTCCGTTTTTATAGCCTTAGAAACCGGAACTTTGCCCTGTTTTACGGTAACAACGGTACTGTCTTTCCGTACATTTTCTTTTCCGGAAATGGCATCACCTATCCTTCCGAACAATCCTTTTTTCTTTACAGTGGTATCTGAGTAGGTTTTGGTTTCTACGTTAAATTTATCAAAATTATAATCCACATCATACCTCTCCAGTTTCGGCAGATCATTACCTATTTTAAACTTGGGTCTGGTAGAAAACTGATACGTAGAATCAATCAGTACTTTTAATTTTTTTATTTGTGATGAATCTTTTTTATGGGAAGCCGAAATATTTTTCAACTTAGGATATTTGTATTCATAATGACTTATGCTATCCAGATTTTCACCGAGCTTATTTAAAGATTTAAAATAAGAATCCAGATATTTTTCATCTTCACTCATCATGTATTTCTGAAGAAAATCCTGCGCATTCAATAGCTCTTTCCTGGAATTATCCGTCAGATTCTCCAACGAATGAACTTCCTTCAGCTGGTTTTCAATAAAAGTTAAATTTTTCTTGTTAATAAATTCATTATAAAAAAAAGCCGCTATGATTACCTGAATTAATAGAATACACAGTATCAGGGAATAATGCACAATTTTCCTTACTTTAAAATTCAACAATTTTACAGACATTTCTCTCGTTAAGTTATAGTATAAAATTAATAAAAAATCCTGTAAATTAGCTTTTTACAGGATTTAATTTATTTTTATTTAAAACAAATTATAAAGTTTTAAACTGTTCCAGTGTTCTGATATCATTTTCGAAGAACATTCTGATGTCGCTCATTTGGTAAAGAAGCATGACGATTCGTTCTATCCCCATCCCGAAGGCATATCCCGAATATTTCTCAGCATCAATATTTACGTTTTTCAAAACAGCCGGGTCTACCATTCCGCAGCCCATAATTTCCAGCCATCCTGTTCCTTTCGTGATCCTGTAATCGGTTTCAGAATTCAGTCCCCAATACACATCAATCTCGGCACTCGGCTCGGTAAAAGGGAAATAAGAAGGTCTTAATCTTATTTTAGACTTACCAAAAAGCTCTGTCGTGAAGAACTGGATCGTCTGTTTCAAATCTGCAAAGCTTACATTTTCATCAATATACAATCCCTCGATCTGATGGAAAATACAGTGCGAACGTGAAGAAACCGCTTCATTTCTGAACACCCTTCCCGGAGATAAAATCCTGATGGGTGGCTGGTTTTCCTCCATATATCGGATCTGTACCGAAGAAGTATGCGTTCTCAATAAAATATCAGGATTCTGCTCAATGAAGAACGTGTCCTGCATATCTCTTGCTGGGTGATATTCAGGGAGATTCAGGGCGGTAAAGTTGTGCCAGTCGTCCTCGATTTCCGGCCCGTCTGCTACAGCAAATCCGATAGATTTAAAAATCTCTATAATTCTGTTTTTCACCAGATTAATAGGGTGTCTTGATCCCAGATCCAATGGAAAAGCAGGTCTCGTAAGATCTTCTTTCTCTACGACAACAGAAGATGTAGAAGAGTTTTTCAAATCTTCCAATTTTACGTTAACAGCCTGCTTCAGAGTATTGATCTTCTGCCCGAATTCTTTCTTCTGGTCGTTGGGAACTGCTTTTAATGTTTCATAGAAATCATTCAAAACACCTTTTTTACCATTGTACTTAATTCGGAAGTTTTCGATATCCTCTTTAGATGTAGCATTGAAGCTGTTTACCTCAACCAGTAATTCTTCTATCTTTTCTATCATTGTTGTACTCCTTTCAAAAATATTTTGCAAAAATACGTTTTTTCAGTTGAATAATTTTCCTTCTTGTGTTAAAAAAAATCTGCCTCTTTTTGGGGAGGCAGACTTCAATCACTTATTTCACTTAAATAAAAAAATTATTTTTTTATTATTTTTTTAAGACGAACAATGCCATAAATAATCAGAACAATAAAACCGAGGGTCAAAATTTGCCCGGTAATATATCCCATATTATATCCAGCTTCGTAAGAATTCATCTTTATTTTTTCTCTAAAGCTTTTACGTTGATCTGAAGAGTCACCTCATTTTTGATCACACCGTTTTCAGCCGGAGCCTGGAATTTCACCCCAAACTCTTCTCTATTAATATCTTTAGGCTCAGTTGCAATGCTTGCTTCCCCTTCTTTTACAGAAACATTGGCTTTGAACTGAACAGGTTTTGTAATCCCTTTGATCGTAAGATTACCATCCAAAAGAGTGTTATAATCACCTTCTGCGGATGGGGTAACTTTTGTGATCTCATAAGAAGCCGTCGGGAATTTTTCCACTTCGAAAAAGTCGCCGCTTTTCAGGTGCCCGTTCAGTTTTCCCAGCTGTTCAGCATCGTCTTTTAGATCTACTGAAGTGAGAGAATTCATATCTGCAACGAATTTTCCGCTTTCCAGCTTTCCGTCTTTAATCGTTACATCACCACTTTCAAACTTAATTGTTCCGAAATGGCTTGTGTTTTCAGATTTAAGAATTTTATATCCCTTCCATTCAACCTTACTGTTCAGCGTATCTATTGCATACTGATTTCCGTCTTTCGTAGTCGTCACCTCATTAGTCTCACTGGAAAGCGGTTTGTCTTTTTTACAAGAAATAACCACAGCTGTTGCAAAAAAAGCAGGAATAACCAGTGAAAACAGCTTTCTCTTCATAATTTTTAATTTTTTAATATACCCGCTAATATAATAAAAAAAATGTTCTTTTCCTAAAAACATTTCATTTCATTACATTTGTAATATGCTATTAGAAATAAACAATTTATATTTTTCATATTCTAAGGAAAAACCGCTGTTTCAGAACTTAAATCTGAGATTTGAAGAAGGTAAAATTGTCGCGCTTGCCGGCGAAAGCGGATGCGGTAAATCAACTTTACTAAGCTTGATTTACGGGCTTCTCGATTGGCAAAGCGGAGACATTATTTTTGACAGTGAAAAACTTTTGGGACCCAAAGGAAATCTGGTTCCCGGAGAGGCGGAAATGAAACTTGTGGCTCAGAATTTTGATCTGATGCCTTATGCTACCGTAGCCGAAAATGTAGGAAAATTTATTTCAAATATTAATCTCGCGAAGAAAAAAGAAACCGTTTCCGAACTTCTTGAAGTGGTCGGATTGGAAGAATTTGCCCATGTTTTGCCTAAATATTTAAGCGGTGGACAGCAACAGCGGGTAGCCATTGCGAGAGCTCTTTCCGTTCTTCCAAAATTGCTGATTCTTGATGAACCTTTCAGTAATCTTGATTTTCCGAGAAAAATCGAACTGCGCGAAAAATTGTTTACATATGTAAAACAGCGCAATATTACTTTAATCATTTCCACCCATGAGCTTCAGGATATTATTCCTTGGCTAGATCAGATTATTGTTCTGCAAAACGGAAGATTAATTCAGAATGACAATCCGGAAGAAACTTTCAGAAATCCATACAATTCTTATGTTGCCAAGCTTTTCGGGGAAGTGAATATTTTTAATGAAAATGAAATGACCGATTTTCAGATTTCAAAATTTTCATATCATCCCAAACAAATAAAAATCTCTGAAAACGGCTTTGATGCTGATGTTTTGGAAAGTCGATTTGCCGGAAACCATTACTGGAACAAACTGAAAGTGATGAATAAGGAAGTGATAGTTTATACGGACAATAAAATTCAGGATGCTGTTAGAATTTCTTTTATTTAAAGCCTTCCTTTTTGTTGATTTGTAAGTTTGTCATTTCGACGAAGGAGAAATCTATTAGCATAACCATCACATTTACCAACACTTATTGTTAATTTGTGGATAAAAAAAATACAAACATAAGAATCAGGTTTAAAACTTTTTCTTACATTTGTATTTCCACAGCATAAGGAAATTTTTGGTTAATTCTCTTTCTGCCTTAGACGAAAATTAGTCTCCTCAACGAGACAATCTAGTTTTTTGAAAGATTACACTGTCCAATTTTTTCCTTTTTTTTATGCCTTTTTCACAAATTCTGATTTCAGAGCCATCGACCCGAAACCATCAATTTTACAGTCAATATTATGGTCGCTGTCTGGTCTTAAACGAATATTTTTCACTTTAGTACCAGCTTTTACAGGTTTTGGAGCTCCTTTTACGGGTAAATCTTTAATAACAACCACAGAATCTCCGTCTTGCAGTTCATTACCATTCGAATCTAAAATTTTTCCTGAATTTGATGCTTCAGCAACTGTTTCTTCCGGATTCCATTCGTAGAAACATTGGGAACACACCATCATATTGTCGCTCGGATAGGTAAATTCTGAGCTGCATTTCGGACAAAGTATTGTATCACTCATATTTTTAATTTTTGCAAAGGTAATTTTTTAATATTTTTAATTAAAATTTAAACATGAGAAATATCCGAAGAGTTTTCTTGATTATTTCAATCTTATTATTTGGATGGATATTTATTCAAATATTCAATCAAATTAATTTAATTCCAAATTATTCACGTGTTCTTATACAAGAAGATATTTCAAAAGTTGAAAACTTCACTGACTTGAATGAATTGAAACAATTTTCAAAATCAAAAATTTATAGTTTACAGAGAATTAATATAGAAAGGTCAGATTTAGCGCATAAACAGCTTTTCATAATATTCATACTTATTGGCATTCAATTATTTCTTTATATAAGTAAAAATAACTCAAAAACATAGTGAACTCTTAAAGCATGAACCCAAAACCCGAGACTCGTATCTCAACTTAAATTCGTATTTTTGCAGACTCAAAATAGCAGAACCCAATTTTATGGAACTTATTCACAGAAACTTAGCGATCGGAATTCACGATGCTTTACAGGAAACATTTTTCGAGAAAAATAAATATGCCGATAAAGTAATCGAAAGACTTTTAAAAGCCAATAAAAAATGGGGAAGCCAGGACAGAGCCGTTGTTTCGGAGATTTTCTATAATATCATCCGTTGGAAAAAACGCCTTGAATATTATATGGGAGAAGGTGTGAAGCCCAACAATATTTATAAACTTATCATTGCTTACCTTTTGTGGAGCAAAACAAATTATAAAAAGTTTGAGGAATTTGACGGAATAAAAATCGCCGATATCCTTACAAAACTTAAAAAATCTACAGTTCCTACCAAAGCTATAGAATATTCTATTCCAGAATGGCTTGCTGAGACACTGGAGAAAGAATTGGGATCAAAATGGGAAAAAGAAATGCAGGCTCTGAATGAGCAGGCTCCGACTGTTTTGAGAGCAAATTCTCTGAGAACCACACCGAAAGAGCTTATTTCTGATCTTTCTGATGAAAATGTGGTTGCCTATCCTATTAAAAATTATCCCGATGCCGTTCAATTGGAGGAGAAAAAGAATGTTTTTCTTACAACTGCCTTTAAAGAAGGATTATTTGAAGTTCAGGATGCTTCTTCACAAAAAATCGGATATTTCCTGGATGTAAAAGAAGGACAAAGAGTTGTGGACGCGTGCGCAGGAGCCGGCGGAAAAACCCTTCACCTGGCTGCTTTGATGGGAAATAAAGGACAAATCATCGCTTTAGATATTTTCGAATGGAAATTGGCAGAATTGAAACGCCGTGCCAAAAGAGCCGGAGCCCACAACATTGAAACCCGCCTGATTTCTGATAATAAAGTCATCAAAAGGCTTCACGAAAAAGCCGACAGACTACTGATTGACGCGCCTTGTTCCGGTCTTGGAGTTTTGAAAAGAAATCCGGACAGCAAATGGAAAATCGATCAGGAATTCATCGACAGAATTAAAACAGAACAGCAACAAATCCTTCAAGACTATTCTAAAATGCTTAAAATAGGAGGAAAAATGGTGTACGCAACATGTTCTATCCTTCCATCTGAAAATAACGGGCAGGTAGAAGAATTCTTGAAAAACAACCCTAATTTCAAAATGCTAAAAGATGAAAAAGTAATGCCTAGCGAAGGCTACGACGGATTCTACATGGCTTTGATAGAGAGAGTTTCTTAAAGTAAATTTAAATACATAATATAAAAGCTACCTCTGTTTTGGGGTAGTTTTTTTGTTTGAAATCACAGTTTGGATCAAAAATAAAAAACTTTAAATCAGACAATTATTTAAAAAACTTTTATGTAAATGTAACTTTTACACAATCTTTCAAACCAATACTATAAAAACTAATATAAAAATTCGTAAAGCTAAAATTCTATCAACTAAAAATTATCTTTGCGAAAACCATCATCAATTATGCATCAAAGAATTTTATTCAGCTTTTTTATCTTATTATTTTGCCTGTCTTTCGGGCAGACTTATGAAGTTCAGTACATCAGCTCATCCAACGGAAAAGTGTTGACTGAGCAACCTCCTACCCTAGTCTGGGCAAACGAAAAGGAAAATTTTATATTAAACAATAAAATAAGAGAACAAAAAGCAGAATATCCATTCACAATAACGAAAATTGAAAAACCGTCCAATACAGTCGTTTCTTATGCACTTTTGAAACCTAACGAAATTATTTCAACTTCTGATGCAGAAGCTATTGGGAAGCAAACTTTTGAATTTACAAACGAAACAAAAAAAATATTAGGCTACAAATGTAAAAAAGCGGTCATCAAGATCAATTCCAATACGATCGAAGTCTGGTACACCAATGATCTGAAAATACAAGGCGGACCTTCTACGATCGGGCAAAATTTAGGTTTTGTTTTAGAAATCGAAAGAAATAAAAACTCATTAATTTCCGCTAATTCCATTAAAAAAGTCAAAAAAACCGATATTGAAAATATTCTTAAAGGTCCGATAAACTCTATCGATAAGCTAAGTTACGGTGATCTTTTGTGGAAAAGCACATTCACGACATTGAAGGTTTTTGATAATGAAACGATCAACTTTTCGGACGAATCAAAATCAGACGAAAAAATAAAAAGATTCGCCAACGGAACCATTATTCTGAAAAAAATTAAGTTTCCTAAAATATCGGAAGGCGAAAATATTTTCGTTGAACTGAAACAGCAGTCGAACGGTGATGCTTACGACAGAACCGGAACTGTTTTCTTTATTCCCCAGAATAAACCTCAATCTTTCCTTGATGGACTGGAAAAAGGCGTAAAAACATTACCGGTCTATGAAAACGGAAACGGAAAGCAATACTACGGAATCACAGCAACAGAAAACTACGATCCCCCTGTTGAAATGATGCGTTTTTTCACGGCTTTCGGGATTAATAAATTTAACCATATTCAACTAAAAGATAAAAACTGGCAGACGATCAGTCCGTACAGAGAAGATATTACCGATCTGAAACCATCTCTGTCTGAGAAGGAATTGTGGGTCGGTGCATTCATCGGTAATTACGACAAAGGTGGCCACAAAGTAAGTCTTGAAATCACCATCCATAAAAGCGACCAGGGTACTTATAAAAACAATGCCGTAATTCCTCTATTCAACACCTTGAATATCATGGAAATGGCAGGTCAGGATTATTCTACGATGTTTAATAATGACAAAGGATTATTTGTAGAGTTTACCTTAAAAAAAGATTTGAAAAACGCACAATTGAAATATACAACAACAGGTCATGGTGGTTGGGAAAACGGCGACGAGTTCGTTCCTAAAGTCAATTCTATTTTCCTGGACGGGAAAATGACCTATTCTTTCATCCCATGGAGATCAGAGTGCGGCTCTTACCGTCTTTATAATCCTGCATCAGGAAATTTTCCGGACGGACTTTCATCATCAGATTTAAGCAGATCAAACTGGTGTCCGGGAACGGTTACCAATCCTAATTTCATTCCTCTTGGAGATCTGAAAGCAGGGAAACACACCATTCAGGTGAAAATTCCGCAGGGCCCTACAGAAGGAACGAGTTTTAGCTCTTGGAATGTTTCAGGAGTATTACTAGGATCTGAATAAAATAAAAACCTTCTCGCAAACTGAATTGCAAGAAGGTAAAAACACAAATGATGAAAAAAAATTATTTCGAGCCACAAAGTAAGGGTTAAAATTTCTATAATAAATTATCATAGATTAATAAATATGTCAATATTATTTCGTATGTGAATAATGCTTTCGATTGCACAACGAAAAAAATTAACCAAAACAACTGTTTTATTTGAAAATAATTAAAATTATTCTTTATTATAAACTTTTTAATTAAAATTTTAAACTTAATTAAATTTTTTATTGTTATTTTTAAACTGTAAATATAATTTTGTTTCAAATAAATAATAAAAAATGTGTGGAATTGTATGTTTGTTTGATGCCAAACAAAAAACCGAAATATTAAGACCTCAGGTTCTTGAGATGTCAAAAAAGATCCGTCACAGAGGCCCCGATTGGAGTGGTGTCTTTCAGGATGAAAAAGTAATTTTCTCCCACGAAAGGCTTGCTATCGTAGATCCTACTTCAGGAAAACAGCCCTTGTTTACTAAAGATGGAAAAATAGTTTTAGCTGTAAACGGCGAGATCTACAATCACAGGGAATTAAAAGAAGAATTTCCCGATTACGAATTTCAAACCCAATCGGATTGTGAAGTAATTTTAGCACTTTATAAAAAATACGGAAAAAATTTCATCGAAAAGCTCAACGGAATTTTTGCCTTCTCTTTATATGATATAGAAAATGATGTGTATCTTATTGCCCGTGACCACATGGGAATCTGCCCTCTTTATCATGGTTGGGACAAAAACGGAAACTATTATGTCGCTTCAGAACTGAAAGCTTTGGAGGGTATCTGCAAAACGATCGAAACATTTTTGCCGGGACATTTGGTTTACAGTAAAGATGGTAGCGAACTTCAGCAATGGTATACAAGAGACTGGGAAAATTTTGACCATGTAAAAGACAACGAAACCGATATTTCAAAATTAAGGAAAGGATTGGAAGATGCCGTTCACAGACAATTGATGAGCGATGTACCTTACGGGGTCTTACTTTCCGGAGGTTTGGATTCTTCGGTCATTTCTGCTATTACGGCAAAATTTGCAAGGCAAAGAATCGAAAGCGGTGATACTCAGGAAGCCTGGTATCCGAGGTTGCACAGTTTTGCGGTCGGCTTGGTAGGTTCTCCGGATCTGGAAGCAGCCAGAAAAGCAGCGGAGCATATCGGCTCGGTTCACCATGAGGTTAATTTTACCGTTCAGGAAGGTCTGGATGCGATCCGGGATGTGATTTATCATTTGGAAACGTATGATGTAACGACGGTAAGAGCTTCCACTCCGATGTATCTTCTGGCAAGGGTAATTAAATCAATGGGGATAAAAATGGTGCTTTCCGGAGAGGGTTCTGATGAATTGTTCGGAGGATATTTATATTTTCATAAAGCTCCGAATGCTAAAGAATTCCATGATGAAACAGTGAGAAAATTAGGAAAACTTCACCTTTATGATTGCCTGAGAGCCAACAAAGCCCTGATGAGCTGGGGAATTGAAGGGCGTGTTCCTTTTCTTGATAAAGAATTTATGGATATTGCAATGACCGTTAATCCAAAGGATAAAATGGTAAGTAAAGCTGAAGGAAAAATTGAAAAATGGGTATTGAGAAAAGCTTTCGAAGACATCCTTCCGGATTCGATTGTGTGGAGACAGAAAGAACAGTTTTCAGACGGAGTCGGATATTCATGGATCGATACTTTAAAAGCTGTTGCTGAAAAAGAAGTCACCGATGAAATGATGGCCAGTGCAAAATTCAGATTCCCTCTGAATACACCTCAAAATAAAGAAGAATACCGATACAGAACGATTTTTGAAGAACATTTTCCAAGTGAAACCGCTGCTGCTACAGTTCCTTCTGTACCGTCAGTTGCCTGTTCAACACCTATCGCCCTGGAATGGGACGAAGCTTTCAAAAACATGAACGACCCAAGCGGAAGAGCGGTGAAGGTGCATGAAACGTCATACGATAATAGTGATGAATTATAAGTTATTAATTATGAGTTTCTTTAAACTAATTTCTAACCCCTAATTTCTAACTTCTCAGACAAAATTTATCAATCCTGTAGCAATACGGGATTTTCTTTTGAATTAACGCTAATAATATTGTCAGATTTTAACCGTTAATCAAAAATAATATCTAATAAATAATTATATTTGGAAAACGAAAATATCAATTATAAAAAAATGAGAAGAAACATTACTATCTTATTTGCTTTATTAGCCATGACTTTTGCTTTTGGACAGGGAAAATATGGCAAATATCTTAGCTCCAAAAAGCTGGCTATGGTCTATAAAAGCGTGAAGGATGCAGATAAAGAAGATTTTTATCAACAATATTACTGGTTGGTAAAAGCGGAACAATTGAAAACATTTCCTCACCTTAAAGATGTAAAGCCTGTAGTTTTGTATGAATTTGTGAAGAAAGTAAATCCTCAGAACCCGACGAAAAAGCTGGATGCAAGAGGAAAAGAGTTGAGAGAAACAGCAGAATTATCTCTGAATCAATATTTTAAAAATAAAAAACTGGACAACAATTCTGTTTTGATGTACAACCTTGAAACGTACGTAGATCCTTCAAAAGGTCAGTATTATACAAAAGTGGATGCAGAAAAAATCAAGGAGCTTGTTCCGAAAGAATTATTTGCTTTCAACTCAAACAACAGAAATACAGGAGAAGAAAAAACATATTACCTGTGGATTGATAAGAAAAAAGACGATTTCAATATTGTAGATATCATTCCTGACGAAAAAGAAAACAAAGATTTCTACGCAAGGGTAAAACAATATCTTCCAAACTACAAATTCTCCAAATACGTTCCTTCAGTGAAAAAAGGTACGAAAACGGACAGAACAGACGTAGATTATTATTACATTATGCCATTTGAGCAAAACACCGATAATATCGAATATAAAACAAAAGATTTCAAAACTTTCTCATTAAGCCAGTATAGAAAAGCAGGCGAAGAATGGAAAGGAGTAGAAAAGCCAAGAAAATAAATCAAAGAGTCCTGTGAAATTTCACAGGACTTTTTTAATGAGTGAATGTTTAGTTTGTCGTTTTGAATGAAGTGAAAAATCTGTTATGTAGATAGATGTCTCCTTTGTCGAAATGACAAAGTGAGTCTAAGATTAAAGCTTTTAAATTCATTTTCTTGTTTTAAATTTTATATAAGGAACAAATATTGCTTTAGAATATCATTCTCAAATCTTTGAACTAAAATAAATCTGGAAATTTTATTTTCAGTAAAATCAAATGTCAGAAGTCATTTCGCAACCCAATTCGATTAAGAAAATCTTACCCCTGATTCTTGCAACCGCAATTTTCATGCAGATGCTGGATTCTACTATTCTGAACACTTCTCTCCCATCCATTGCGAAAGATTTGCACGAATCTCCGTTCAATATGCAGAATGCGATTATCAGCTATGTTTTGACATTGGCGGTTTTTATGCCTGCGAGCGGCTTTTTGGCAGACCGGTTCGGAACAAAAAAAGTGTTTATTTTTTCGCTGGTGCTTTTTAGTTTGGGTTCATTATTTTGTGCCTTATCTCAAAATCTCACCCATCTTGTCATTTCTCGTGTGATTCAGGGAGTTGGCGGAAGTTTGATGACGCCTGTCGGAAAATTAGCTTTAATTAAAACTTTCGATAAAAACGAATTATTAAAAGCCATGAATTTCGCCATTATTCCAGCTCTGATCGGTCCCGTTTTAGGTCCGTTAGTGGGAGGTTATATGGTCGATTACCTTTCCTGGCACTGGATTTTTTTGATTAATATTCCGATTGGTATTTTAGGAATTACGTTAGGCTTAAAATATATGCCGAATTACAAATCCACCGATGTCGATTTTGATTTAAAAGGATTTTTAATTTTTGCGGCAGCTTCTCTTCTGCTCTCAATTTCACTGGAACTTTTCGGAGATCTGCAGAACACAACTCCCGTTTTGGTTGTTTTCATTCTCGGGTTTCTTTTTATGTACTATTATTACAGACATGCAAAAAGAGATGAAAGTCCGATTTTCCCGTTAAATTTATTCCAGGTTCGAACTTTCCGGGTAGGAATTGTTGGAAATCTGGCAACGAGGTTAGGAATTAGTTCTGTTCCTTTATTATTACCATTAATGATTCAGATTGCGTACAATCAATCGGCGGTTACTTCAGGTTGGATTATCGCTCCGATGGCAGTTACAGCGATGTTTGGAAAATCTTATGTCATAAAAATTTTAGATAAATTTGGGTATCGGCAAACCCTGATGGTGAATACATTCATTATCGGAACATTGATCTGTCTTTTAGCCATTCCGAATATTCATACGTCTTTGTATTGGTTTATCCCGATTATTTCCGTGTTAGGATTTTTTAATTCGATTCAGTTTACCTCGATGAATACCATTTCCATTGCAGATTTAAGGAATTTTCAAACGAGCAGCGGAAACTCTTTAATTTCAGTCAATCAACAGCTTGCCATCGGTTTCGGGATCGCTTTCGGACTGATTGTTTTAAAAATATTTGAAAGCACAGATCTTATCAAAGGGGAAATTCACAACGCCTTCCGCTACACCTTCCTCACAGTCGGGGTTCTCACGATCATTTCCGGATTTGTTTTCCGCAGACTTCACATTTCAGACGGCAAAAATATGAAATCGAAGGAGTGAGGGGATACGGGTTTCGGGGTTCGGGTTTTGAGATGCGGGTTTCGAGTTTTTTTGAGTTGTGAGTTTAGGGTTTTACTGCAGTTGTCATTCTGACTTCAGGAAGAATCTATATTTTCAATCAAGCAAACTTCCACCCCCATCTTCCAACTTCCTTTCTTTATTAGTAGCTTTTTCCGCTTGTCACAGCTAGAAAAATATGATGTTGAAAACCACCCCGTCAAAAATTCTTACGAATTTTCGCCACCCCTCCAAAGGAGGGGAATTCGCATTCCAAAAAACAAAGCAATACCATAACAAACAATAACCAGCAATAACCACCCAGCAACCAAAAAATCAGAACTCGGAACTCAGAACTCAAAACCCGAAACCCGAAACCCGCAACCCATACCTCTTATTACCACAGATCAATGCACCGGATCTCCAACTCCACTACCTTTGCTTTTATAATACCAACAATATTATGGCAACTAAACAAGTACAAATCGTAATATCTCCAAAGCCTGCTCATTTTGTGGGTGATGGTTTTAGGGTGCATAATTTTATTCCGGGCGTTCAGGGATTGGATATGAAGAGGATGGATCCGTTTATTATGCTTGATTATAATGCAAAATTTCATTTTAATGGAACAGATCAGCCTCGTGGTGTCGGCGTGCATCCTCACAGAGGTTTTGAAACCGTGACTATCGCTTATAAAGGTCGTGTACAGCATCATGACAGTGCTGGCGGAGGTGGAATTATCGGTGAAGGTGACGTGCAGTGGATGACAGCGGCAAAAGGAGTCCTTCACAAAGAATATCATGAAAGAGAATGGGCAAAAGAAGGCGGAATTTTCCAGATGGTTCAGCTTTGGGTGAATCTTCCATCGGTATATAAAATGAGCTGCCCGAAATATCAGGCGATCAAAAATTCTGATATGACGAAAATTGATCTCGGTGAAAACGGCTTTATAGAGCTTATTGCCGGAGAATATCAACAGCAGAAAGGTCCTGCTTTTACTTTCAGTCCGGTTCATATGATGAATGCCAAATTGAAGAAAGGGGGGAAAGCAGATTTCAATTTTCCTGCAGATTTCAATACCGCGGCTTTGGTCGTGGAAGGAAGTATCATCATTAACGGCGAAGAAAAAGCTCCGACAAATAATTTTGTTTTATTTAAAAATGAAGGAGAAGATTTTTCTATTGAAGCTACAGAAGATTCAATTATTTTAATCATCAGCGGAATGCCACTGAACGAACCGATTTATCCTCACGGTCCTTTTGTAATGAATTCCAGAGAGGAAATCATGCAGGCTTTTGAAGATTATAATTTGGGAAGATTCGGATATCTTGCTGATTAATAATTTAACTTAAATCTAAAATCCAGTTATTATTTTCCTTAATTTTAATGCTATTATGTTTGGTTTCTTTTTCGCAAAGACGCAAAGGTTATTGACTGGCTTTATGTTGTAAGACACAATTTATCTTCGATAAAATTGATTATACACAAACGAAAATCTTTGATTTTCTTGCGCCTTACAGCAGTACTGAAATTAAAAACTTTGTGCCTTTGCGAGAATCCAACATAATTTTTAAACAAAAAAAATCATGAAACCAGAATTTGAAAACATCCCTTTAATAAATACCGGAACAAGATTCCAGATAGAATTCAATGGACATTCTGCCTTTATCGATTATCGTGAAATGGGAAGCCAGATCGCACTTAATCATACCGAAGCAGACATTCTGATTGCAGGAACCGGTGCCGCACAGGCAGTTGTGGAAAAGACTTTACATTATATCGAAGAACATCAGAAGAAAGCACTTCCCTTTTGTCCGTACGTTGTATCATTCATTAAAAAAAATCCGGAATGGAAACGTGTTGTCGACCAGAGATTTCACGGATACGAGCAACTTTAATTTTTATTAAAGTACCATAAACATTGGAAAAATTAATTACATTAGCTTAAACAAAAATCAAAAACCCCATTATTTATCATGTCAAATATCGGACTTATCATTGAAGAAAAATCTGCAGATATAGGAAACTTTTTGGTGGGAAGACTGTTGCCTTTCCGTGAAAAAAGAGCAGTTGGCCCCTTCGTTTTCATCGATCATATGGGACCTGCAGAGTTGAAAGATTATCAAAATCTTGATGTTCCGCCACATCCACACATCGGGCTTTCTACGTTGACCTATCTTTTGGAAGGGTCAATTTTCCACAGAGACAGTGTTGGAAGTGCATTGGAAATCCAGCCGGGCGCTGTCAATTGGATGACGGCCGGAAAAGGGGTTGTTCACTCAGAAAGAACCCCCGAACATTTGAGACATTCTGATAAAAGACTTCACGGTTTCCAAATCTGGGTGGGACTTCCCAAACATCTGGAGCAGTCTGAACCGACTTTCCATCATATTGAAGCCGATGAAATTCCGGTATGGGAAGAAGATGGAATTCAGTATAAATTAATTGCAGGGGAAGCATTTGGAAGAAAATCTCCGGTTCCTGTTCACAGCAAATTATTTTTTATTGAAATTAAAACCAAGGACGCCAAAAAAATCAGCATCGGAAAAGATCTTTACGGCGAAGCGGCGATGTATGTATTGGACGGAACGGTTTCTACAGACGGAAATTCTTACGGCTCAAAACAATTGATGATTGCCAAAGACACCAAACTTTGCGAATTTGATATGAGTGAAAACGGAACGGTTTATCTTTTCGGCGGTGAACCTTTTGATGAGGAGCGTTTTATATTCTGGAATTTTGTAAATTCAGACAAAGAATTAATCGAAAAAGCAAAAGTAGACTGGAACGATCAAAATCACGAAGCTTTTCCTTTAGTTCTGGGGGATGAAGAAGAATTTGTCCCGCTTCCGAAAGCCATTCTAAACAGAAAATAATATTAAAATTTTAAAATAATTCAACAGCAAATCTCAATAAATGAAAAAAATAATTCTTGTATTCTTAGTCATTATCTCTTTTGTAAGCAACGCACAGACCGTTACAGAACCCAAAAACAATCCTGCAGAATGGTCAAAACCGTATGAACCTTTTAGAATTGCAGGCAATTTGTATTATGTAGGAACCTACGATCTGGCGTCCTATCTGATCGTTACCGACAAAGGAAATATTCTTATCAATACAGGATTAGCAGGATCGCTTCCGATCATTAAAAATAATATTAAGAAGCTTGGTTTTAAATATAAAGACATTAAAATTTTGACACTTACACAGGCTCACTTCGATCACATGGGAGCAATGGCCGAAATCAAAAAAGAAACCGGAGCTAAGCTTTATGTAGACGAAAAAGATGCGGAAGAGCTGAAAAGCGGAGGAAAATCTGACTACGAATTGGGAAAATACGGAGTCACTTTCAAGCCTCTACAGCCAGATTATCTTTTAAAAAATAATGATAAAATAAAACTTGGAAACACTACCCTTACTTTGCTTCATCATCCGGGACATACAAAGGGATCGTGCAGTTTTGTATTTGAAACCAAGGATAAAAATCAAACGTATAAAGTTTTAATTGCCAATTTGCCTTCCATAATTATCGACAGAAAATTCGCTGAAGTGAAAGATTATCAGGACATCCAGAAAGATTATGCTTATACCTTTGAAGCCATGAAAAAGATAGATTTTGATCTTTGGGTAGCTTCTCATGCCAGTCAGTTTGACCTTCATACCAAACGAAAAACAGGAGATGCTTACAATCCGAAACTGTTTGCAGACAAAGAAATATATTTTCAGAAACTTGGAAAATTAGAAGCGGATTATCTGGAAAAAATTAAAAAAGATTCATCAGAAAAATAATAATAAATAAACAAATGAAAATATTAGCATTTGCAGGAAGCACGTCTTCCACCTCGATCAACAGAGAACTGGTAAAATTTGTTTTGAAAGATTTTCAGGATGAAGAAATTAATTTAATTGACCTTAATGATTTCGATATGCCCGTTTTCTCCGTAGACCGCGAGAAGAAAGGCTTTCCGGACGCCGCCCACCATTTTTTGAAAGTCATTGAAGAATGCGACGTGATCATCTGTTCTCTGGCAGAACACAACAGGTCTTATAGCGCTGCTTTTAAAAACGTTTTCGACTGGGCTTCAAGAATTAACGTAAAAGTTTTTCAAAATAAACCCATGCTTCTGATGTCGACTTCTCCGGGAGGGTATGGCGGCGGAAATGTGATGAACACGGCAAAAACATTCTTCCCAAATTTCGGAGCCGATATTAAAGATACTTTCTCACTTCCGAAGTTTTACGAAAATTTTGATTTCGAGACCGGAGTTATCAATCCTGAAATGCTGAAAGATTTGAAGAACAAGATCGAGAATTTTAAAAATCAGGTGAAAAACCAATGACAAAAGGAAGATTAGAGGCTTTCAGCGATGGAGTTTTGGCCATCATCATTACCATCATGGTTCTTGAGCTCAAGTTACCGGAAGGAGACACTTGGGCGAGCCTGAAACCTATTTTACCGAAATTTTTAGCCTATATTTTCAGTTTTATTTATATCGGAATTTATTGGAACAACCATCATCACTTGTTTCAGATGGTAAAAAAAGTGAACGGAGGGATTCTTTGGGCCAATCTTCACCTGCTGTTCTGGCTTTCGCTGATGCCGGTGGCCACAGAATGGATCGGAGAAACACATTTTGCCAAAAACCCTGTCGCCGCTTATGGCATCGGATTGATTATGAGTGCCGTCGCGTACACCATTATGGAAAATTTAATCATTAAAAATGAAGGTGAAAATTCAAAATTAAAAGAAGCAATCCATTCAAAATTCAAAGAATATATTTCTATTGTGTTTTATGTTTTAGGATTCGCCACTTCATTTTTTTATCCTTATATTGCTATCGGTTTTTATTATCTCGTTGCATTGATATGGCTGATTCCGGACAGAAGAATCGAAAAATCTTTAAAAGAAAATTGATATGGAAACACATGAATATGTAAACGGAGAAATTACTGTTATCTGGCAGCCTAAGAAATGTATCCACGCTGCGGTTTGTGTAAAAATGCTCCCTAAAGTATATAACCCGAAGGAAAGGCCCTGGCTGAAACCGGAAAATGCAACTCCTTCAGAACTAAGAAATCAAATAGATAAATGCCCTTCAGGAGCATTAAGTTATAAATTCAATACAGAAAAATAATGGCGATTATCGTAAAAGCAAGCTTAGGAAAAGAAAAATATTATACAGAAGTCGTGGCCGGTGAAAATACATTAATCACCGACGAACCTGTAGACAAAGGAGGAGGAAACAAAGGTTTCAACCCCTTCGAAATCCTGGCAACATCGCTCGCAAGCTGTACAGCCGCAACATTGAGAATGTACATCGACAGAAAAGAATGGAATGTTGAAAAAATAAACGTAGAAGTGGAACTGGAAAATTTTCCTTTAACCAAAAGAGCGGTTTTTAAAAGAGATATCAGCTTTGAAGGAACCAATCTGGACGAAGAACAGCTGAAAAGGCTTCACACCATTGCAGACGCCTGTCCTATTCATAAAATTTTAATAAACGATATAGAAGTATTAACCAAATTTTCATAATATGATTGAAGTAAAACAAAACAACGACGCAAAACACGGAAATTTTGCAGCATTCATAGACGGAAACAGCGCAGGTCTTATGACGTATACCTGGGCCGGAGAAGAGAGGTTTATCATCGACCATACTGAAGTGGAAGAAGCATACAACGGACAAGGCGTTGGAAAAGAAATGCTTTTGGCTGCGGTAGATTTTGCAAGAAAAAACGGGAAAACCATTATTCCGCTTTGCCCTTTTGCAAAAGCTACTTTCCAGAAACATGAAGAGCTTCAGGATGTTTTGGTGAATCAGACACAGGCTTGATTTTTTAAAGTTAAGATTGAGGCTGAGATTGATAATTTTTAAGTTTAATCTGAATTTTATAGATGCTTCGAGAACCTCAGCCTGACATCGCTAATACTAAATGTTTGATTCTTTTAATAGAAAAATAACTGAATGTTTTATTATTCATGCCAAGCGGAGTCGAAACATCCCAACAAAAAAATATAAACCTTCCAGAGTAAAATC
The DNA here is from genome assembly GCF_900111495.1 of Chryseobacterium wanjuense. Classification (NCBI taxonomy): domain Bacteria; kingdom Pseudomonadati; phylum Bacteroidota; class Flavobacteriia; order Flavobacteriales; family Weeksellaceae; genus Chryseobacterium; species Chryseobacterium wanjuense. The sequence goes on from NZ_FOIU01000003.1 coordinate 395,499, forward strand.
CGGAAGGTTTTTTCTTTTTCAACAGAACATAAAAAAACTATATTTGTAAAATTTTAATCGAGTAAAATATGTCTCCAATTATATTATTGTCCATCATTATCGTCTATTTCGCATTGCTGCTCTGGGTAGCGTACAGAACCGGAAAAGGAAGTGATAATGAGAGTTTCTTCATCGGAAACCGTAAAAGTAATTGGATGCTCGTAGCCTTCGGAATGATCGGGACTTCCCTTTCGGGTGTGACTTTCGTGAGTGTTCCGGGAGCCGTTGGGAATGATAAATTTTCGTATTTGCAGATCACTTTGGGATATCTTATCGGATATATGGTCATTGCCTACGTTCTTCTTCCTTTATATTACCGCTTAAAATTAACCTCCATTTACGGCTATCTCCAACAAAGGATGGGACAGCTTTCCTATAAATCGGGAGCCTGGATTTTCATTGTTTCGAGATTGGTGGGTGCGACTGCAAGGTTGTATCTGGTGGTGAATATTTTACAGGTTTCGATCCTCGATAATTTAGGAGTTCCTTTTATTGTGACTACGTTGATTATTTTGGCGATGATCATCCTTTATACTTATGAAGGAGGCGTAAAAACAATCGTCTGGACAGACACTTTACAGACTTCATGCATGCTTTTGGGATTGATTATCTGCACGGTTTATATGCTGAATCATTTGGGCTTAAATGTCGGAGAAAGCTTTGCCGCAATGAATGAAAAAGGCTATACCAAAATTTTCGATTTTGATCCGAATCAGAAGAGTTTCTTTATTAAACAAATTCTGGCAGGAGCTTTCATTACCATTACCATGACGGGAATTGATCAGGAAATGATGCAGAAAAGTTTATCCGTAACCAGACTTAAAGATTCACAAAAAAATATGGTTACACTGGGCTTTATTTTGCTGGGTGTCATTTCACTTTTCCTTTATATGGGCGGATTGCTGCACCTTTACGGAGCGCAGGAAAGCGTAGCTAGCGCAGGAGATCAATTATTTCCGGATATTGCGTTGAATCATATGCCACCGTTTATTTCGATTATCTTTATTATTGCCTTAATTTCGGCCTTATTTCCAAGTGCGGACGGTGCAATGACGGCCTTGACCTCATCTTTGTGCATCGATATTTTCGGGATGAGGGATAAAACCCATTGGGATGACGGCAAAAAAGAAAAATTCAGGAAAAATGTTCACTTGCTTGTTGCATTGGCTTTCCTGGTTATGGTGATTATTTTTAAAATTATTAATGATAATTCCATGATTGGTTTAATTCTTAAATTGGCAGGATTTACTTACGGACCCCTTTTAGGACTTTTTGCCTTTGGAATTTTTACGAAATATAAAGTTAAGGACAACTTGGTGCCTTTTATTTGTATTATAGCTCCGGTTATTTCTTTCTTTATTGATAAGTATCAGGAAAAACTTTTCGGAGAGTTTAAAATCGGATTGGAACTTTTGATTATCAATGGATTGCTGACGTTTATCGGGCTTTGGTTGATCAGGAAGAAATAATCTTTAAGTTTTGGCTGAAGCCAATTGAATATTGATTTATTTAAAAAACGGGCTAAAGCCCGTTGCTATTGATGTTTTTAGATCCTTCCAGGATGACAAAGATGGCGTTGATAACTTTAAATATAAAATATTAAACCCAAAACTCAGAACCTTAAATTTTAAACCCAAAACCTAAAAACCTATGAAAAAAATTATTCAATTATTCTTACTACTCTTTGCTGTAAGCTTTATCTCTGCTCAGGAATTTGAAATTTCTACGTTGAGAATCGGACCGTACAAAATTTTTATGAAAAATGATGAAGCGGATAAATTCGGGACAAAATTGAAGCAGACGAATTACGAATTAAAAAATGTTATCAAATACAACGGTGAAACGATTTTAATTGCAACCAACCCCGATTACGATGATCAGGGAAAAGAGAATGGAAAAATTGTGATTCAGGGACTTTCTACAAAAAGTAAAAAATTCAAAACAAAAAGCGGAATCGGAGTTGGAAGTACCAAAGACGATATCATTAATGCCTATAAAAATTATCCCAGCTACAGCGTTTATCCCACTTATGACGAAAAAGGAAATAAGCAAAACAATTCCAGTAATTTTATATTAAATGATCTGGATGCGGGCACTACCCTTACCTTTACAATCGTAAATAATATGGTCACCGAGATGTCTGTTTTCATCAACGAAGGCTGTTAAATCTTTAAAAATATTTAAACAATTAAAAATCCGTGATTTATGTCCGGATTTTTGCATTTCCATAACCCGTCAAAAAATTGTAAATTCGCGGGCAAATAAATCTTAATATAAATGAGTAAAAGTATCGAAGAGTTAAAATCTCTTACTACGCAAATCAGAAGAGACATTTTGAGAATGGTTCATGCTGTAAATTCTGGTCACCCAGGAGGAAGTTTAGGTTGTACTGAATACTTTACAGCCCTTTACGGAAAAGTAATGAACTATAGTCTTCCTTTCACGATGGAGGGTAAAAATGAAGATCATTTCTATCTTTCAAACGGACACATTTCTCCGGTATTCTATTCTACTTTGGCTAGATTCGGCTTTTTTCCGGTGGATGAATTGAGAACTTTCAGAAAATTAGATTCAAGACTACAAGGTCACCCGACTACTCACGAAGGGCTTCCTGGCGTAAGAATCGCTTCAGGTTCTCTTGGACAGGGACTTTCTGTGGCTCTAGGTGTTGCTGAAGGTAAAAAACTAGATGGAGATAACGCTCTTGTATACACTCTTCACGGAGACGGAGAATTGCAGGAAGGACAAATCTGGGAAGCTTTGATGTATGCTGCTGCCAAAAAAGTTGATAATATCATTTCTACAATCGACTACAACGGCCGCCAGATTGATGGTGATACTGAGGATGTATTGAGCTTAGGAAATCTTCATGCAAAATTGGAAGCTTTCGGATGGCTTGTTTTGGAAGAGAAAAACGGTAACGATCTTGAGGCGGTAATTGCTATCTTAGAAAAAGCAAAATCTGAAACAGGAAAAGGAAAACCGGTAGTGATCATCCTTCATACAGAAATGGGTTACGGTGTAGATTATATGATGGGAACTCACGCTTGGCACGGAAAAGCTCCTAATGATGAGCAATTGGATACTGCATTCAAACAATTATATTTGGAAGCTCCTGCAGATTACTAATCTCTTTTTATCAAAATCAAGTTAACCATGAAAAAGTTTTTGTTGATCTGTTTGTTTTTCAATTTTATACTGGGAATTTCTCAGGAAAAGAAAATTTCTTTCACCAAAGAGATTCGTTATACATTAATTGAAAAAAAGAAATCTCAGGTATTTATAAAGTCATTCGCCAGCAATAAAGGCGAATTTCTAACACAGGCAAATATTCGGGAATTTCCTGTTTATTTTTTCACGGATGCTTTGGGAACAAGTTCAGTAGGACTGGAAATGAACAATCGCCTGAACGGATCCAATGCTTTTGCTTCGTCAATGTTTTTCGGGTACAACAGATCTCAGCCCGAAAATAAAGAAGAATGTGTTCTTGAAAGTAAAAAGTTGGATACAAAGGAAACTATTTTAGGAGTTCCATGTTCTCATTATATTGTAAATTTTAAATTAAAAGATGGTGAGAGCAAAGGCAAGGATGCTATGAAATTATGTATTGATGATAAATCAGACTACAATAACATTCCTGTTTTAAGTGGAATTTTTACAATGTTTGAAAGAAGATCAAAAATTAAAAATTCTGGCTTAAAAGGTCTTATTTTAAAAGGCGGACCTGCTGAAAGCTATGATACTGAATATTTTGTGGCTTCTTCCATGAAAGATTCTGAAAGCTTCGTGTATTTCGATCACAAAAAAGCGATGATGGATCAGCAAAGACAGATGGATTCTCTTACGCTTGCTTATAAAAAGCAGGAAGAAGAATATGCAAAAGCTGATTCTGCGGCTGTATTAATTGATTCTGCAGCGGCTGTGGCATTAGATTCTGTAGCTATGGCAGAAGCTCCAAACGGTACAATGTCTGATGAATATTCTTACTATATTCCTGATTATGTTTCCGAATATAAAAAAGGAAGTACTGAAGATTCCAGTTTAGCCATGACCAATATTCCTAATCAAAAGCTTTGGAAAGGACTTCCGAAACATTGTAAGAATTTTGAAAAAGACCTTCCTTCTTTTAACAATAAAGATTTGAAAAGTCACTTGAAAAACTATGTGGGACAGGTCTGTGATATGTATCTTACTCAGTCCGAAGGTCATAATGTAGGCATTAAAATTACGTTAGACGAAATAAGACGTGAAGTTCTGTACCTCAACGAAATTCAGGAAAAACTTGATCAATCAGATAAAAAGAAATTAAATACTTATTTAAAAAATCTAGATTAAAAAAATAAAAATGAAATATACATATACAGAAAAAAAGGATACGCGTTCAGGATTTGGAGCCGGATTGGCTGAACTTGCTGATAAGAATCCTAATGTTGTAGCACTTTGTGCAGACCTTATCGGTTCTTTGAAAATGGAGAAATTCATTGAAAAAGCACCAGAAAGATTCTTCCAGGTGGGTATCGCTGAAGCTAATATGATGGGGCTTGCTGCAGGTCTTAGCATCACAGGGAAAATTCCTTTCACGGGAACTTTCGCTAACTTCTCTACTTCAAGAGTGTATGACCAGATCCGTCAGTCGATCGCTTATTCCGGGAAAAATGTAAAGATCTGTGCTTCTCACGCAGGGCTTACTTTAGGAGAAGACGGTGCGACACACCAGGTTTTGGAAGACATCGGAATGATGAAAATGCTTCCCGGGATGACGGTTATCAACCCATGTGACTACAACCAGACAAAAGCTGCAACCATCGCGATTGCTGATCATGAAGGTCCTGTATATTTAAGATTCGGAAGACCGACTGTACCGGTTTTCATCCCTGAAGATATGCCTTTCGAAATCGGAAAAGGAATTTTGCTTCAGGAAGGAACTGATGTAACGATCGTTGCAACGGGTCACCTTGTTTGGGAATCTCTTGTAGCTGCAGATGAGCTTGAAAAAGAAGGTATTTCTTGTGAAGTGATCAATATCCACACCATTAAACCTTTGGACGAAGAGATCATCTTAAAATCGGTTGAAAAAACAGGAAAAATTGTAACAGCTGAAGAACATAACTATCTTGGTGGTTTGGGAGAATCTGTTGCGGGTATGTTGGCTAGAAGAAGACCTACAAGACAGGAATTCGTAGCGGTAAACGATACTTTCGGAGAATCTGCAACACCTGCTGAATTGATGAAGAAATATAAAATCGATTCGACGGCTGTGAAGGAAGCTGTGAAAAGAATTTTAGAGAAATAATTTCTTTTTAATATATAAATGAAAAGCATCCGTTTTTGGATGCTTTTTTTTGTTATTTTAAATCGTAGATAAATATTTTACTATAGTTCAATCGTTTTACAAAACATGAACCAAAACACTGACTATCACCACAAAAATTAAAAAAAACAATTGTTTTTTTCATATATTTGGGAAAAACAAAAATGTATGAAAAAGGCTACCTATCAGGATAGGGAGAAAGTCGTTGATATCTTATGTCAGGCTTTTATTGATGTTCTTATTCCCAATTCTATAAATTTTGTTGTAAACAAATACTTAAAACTTAAATCAATTATATAAAATGTTTGTTTTAAGTATGCACTTCAGCACAATTATTTATATCATAATATTTGTGCTTTTAATAATTATTGCTTCAATTAATTTTGTTCTTCATTGGAAACAAAGAGATCGTATTTATTATTTGCGATTTCTTTTATTATCAATTGTCGGATTAATATATAACTTTATAGAAGAAATATTTCCAGACAGTAAATCTACTATAGATCGTAATACTCAATATATAATATCTTATACGTCAGGTTTGCTTTCAGCATTTTATTTTTTATTTTATTTATATAAGGAATATCACTTAAAGTTTATCAAAAGATTTGACTTACTTTTGGTGGGTTCATTTTCATTCTTAATCTTGATTTGTTCTTTTATTATTCCTCTTTCAATTACTAAATCAATTAGTATTCCTAGATATCTTTTCTTATCAATTATTTTAATTATTTTATTACTCAATATCTTTTCAATACTTAAAAATCAGTTTCTAAAATTTAAATCCAGTAAAGAAATATTTTTAAAAGTACATTCAATCATTGGAGTTATTGGCTTTTTAAGTATTATATCATTACCAATTACAATTCTTTCTTCTTCTGGAAATCAGTTTATTGTTCAATTTTGTTACACTCTAGGCTTTTTTATTATTTCAACCGATTATTTTTTATATCCGTATCGAAAAGAGGAAATTAAAAAAACAATTCCATTCGAAAAATTATCCGTAAGAGAAACAGAAGTTTTAAAATTGCTTTTGGAAGATCCGAATTTAAAATATTCTGAAATCAGCCAGATGTTAAATATTTCAGAGAAAACATTATCCACCCATCTATCTAATATTTACAAGAAAATTGAAATAAAAAACAAGAAAGAAATTCATGAAATAAGTAAGATATATAAAAGCACTATCATAGAATAACACGCTGCAAATCAATAAATTTCAAACCCTTACTAGCTACCCTTAGTAATTTAAGTAGAAGTTTAAGGGTAAAAAATTCAAGTTTTGGTGATTAATGATTTTATGTTTGCATCAGAAACGCAAGTGATGTTTTTTGTTTGTGCGCACGACAAAAATAAAACTGCCGATCGGCAACAATTCCAAGTCGGGAATTGTATGATTAAAATTAATTATTAAACTTAAGAAAAACAATTTATGTCAAAATTATTTAAACTTACATTTACCTTGGTCTTATTTATCGGAACTTTTAGTTTTGCAAATAGTAAATCCACAGACATTATGATTGATGATTTACCTTATTTAAATCATATTAGTAATTCTCCTACATTTAAATATGGATGCAAAACTTTCCATATAACTGTATCAATTAAATTTATTGAAGTAGAAACAGATGTAACAGTTTGCGCGGGATGTACAAGTTATATGGCAGTAACGTGTGGAGGATCGATAAGTAAAAATGCATCAGAACAAGATTTTACTTTTGGTGGAATGGATCTTAATCAATTAATGAAAGATAGAAGATTTGCTGATGCAGAACAAATAACTGTTCTAGCATCAAGCATAGAAACAGATGATAATACTTCATTGACTGTAAAGAGAGGGACATACAAAATCATCAGAGATGAAAATGGGTATGGAACAATAGTAAATTTAGAAGTAACAAAATAACCAACAGAATAAGAGTGTAGCATCTACTACACTCTTATTAAATTATGAAAAAGATATTTTATATAACGTTGACAATCTGCCTATGTATAGCATTCGGTTTATTTTTGATAAATCAAAACACAGATATCATTAAAAACTTAAAGATCAGAACTGCAGATCAGGTAAAAAAGGATGAAGTAAAATATTCATTAAAGAATAGCCCGTTCTACAAACAATATTTTTCAAAAAAAAATCTAATTGTTTTCAATATTTGGGCGACGTGGTGCGAACCTTGCCTGAAGGAAATGTCTGTATTGAACAAAGTCAAAAAACAAATGAATAATTCTGATATTATTTTTTTATCTTATTCATTAGATAACGATTCTCTAAAAATTAAAAATTTCAATGCTTCTAAAAGGTTTGATTTTAAAGATATAACACTTGAAAACTATTCCTACAAAAACTCTATTCTTTTGGCTTTAGATGCAAATAAAAATGAGATCAACAATTCCATTATTAATATTTCTTCTACAGAATTACCTGAAACTTTCATTATAAAAAATGGAAAAGTCGTTTACATAACCAAAGGAATGATTAATTACGAAGATTTTTTAGAAAAATTGAAATCATTTAACTCGCAAAAATGACAGCTCAAATACTGATCTATTTACCTAAAAAACTTCCACTTCGGAATAATCGCCAGCATTCCAAAACCTGTAAAAAGGAACAGATTCGTAACGTCTGTGTATAAAAATGTCGACAGATAATAGTTATGCATAAAGAAATGCAATACCAGCAAGGCAGGGAAAGCAAAGATCCCTATTTTCCTGTAAAAGAACATCAGCACCAGGCTGACTGCCATCAGAGCATCAACCGAAAAAATAATAAAGAAATACCACCTCGGGATGTTGAGATATTCATGCTGCAGATACTCATCCAGATCGATCCCAAAACCCATTAGCGTAAACAACATCAAGGCTGCGAAAGCCAGAATAAATCCCCATCCTTTCTTCGGATCTTCGTCAAAATAGCTGTATTCTTCCATAGGTACAAAAATAAAGAACTTATGAGAGATTTCATAAGTTCTTTTATATAATTCGTTTAAAATTTGATTATACAGAGATTGCGTTGATCAATCTGTTTTTGTCACTTAGGTATTCTTCCATAGAAATCATACTCTCCGTTCTCATTACATCTTGAATATCATCAATTTGATAGATGATTCTCTTAGCATCGTCAGTATTTTTAGCTTTTACTTTACAGAAAATGTTATATTTTCCGGAAATAACGCTAGCTTCGATTACGTTAGGAATGGTTGACAATTCTTTTAGAACTTCCTGAGTTCTGTTTGATTTTGTCAAAAGGATTCCGATGAAAGCTGTAAAGTGATAATCTAGCTTCCCGTAGTCGATATTAAGAGATGATCCCAAAATAATACCCGCATCCTCCATCTTTTTCACTCTTACGTGAATTGTACCAGCAGAAACATCCATCTGCTTAGCAATTTCAGTAAAAGGCATTCTTGTATTTTCTACTAAGAAATCAAGAATTTTCTTGTCTATTTCGTCCAGTTGATAGTTCATATTAGTTAAATTACAATTTTCTTAAAAAATCTATGTATTTTTTGCAAATTTATAAAAAATAATTTAACTAAAAAAATTATATCAAATATTAACAATAATTAACACGGATGATAAAAATCATTAAAAATTTAGAATTATTTCGCTCCGGATTTTGTAGAATCTGTTTTTATCTCCTGCTTTGGTTCCTGAACTTTTTTATCTTTTTTCTTCTTTTTGAATAAAGAATTAAAGCTCTTGCTCCAAACGATACCTCCTCCATAGGCTTGGTTAGCAGTTCCGTTGGATCCCGCTCCATTTACCATTCCGATATTGGAAGGCTTAGAATACCCTCTCAGGATCAGGCTTCCGTCATTCTTTTTAGAAATATCGTACTCGATCGTTCCTTCTCCGGACAGATAATTGGTCTCTGTGTTTTCTGTTTTGGTTAAAGGAATTCCAAGTCCTGTTTTTACTTTAATTCTTGGGGAAAGGGCAAAACTTACCCCCGCATTCGCCCTGTCTCCCGTATTCGAATTCTGGTCTCCTTTTACATAATTAAGGTCAATCTGGAATTCGTTACTCATCGTATTAAGAACAGAACCCAGCTGTTTCAGCAACATATTATATCCGGAAGATTCCGCAACTCCCGCTACATCCACATCTACTCCACCGGTATTTGAAACATTAAAACTGCTCAGCAACAAGACGGACCCAAACTGAAGAACTTTCTCCCCTTCCTGGCTCATTTTTGCTGCCAACGTTTCCCTTACCTGGCTCGAAACATCCAATGCAGTAACATTAAGATCAACCTTAGGATCGATAAGAGATTGTGTAATATTGGCCTGTAGCAAAATACTTATCGGCTGCAGACTTCCCATATTCAGGTATTCTCCTGCGTTGGAAACCATTCTTACATAGTTTGCCGTAATGTCGAGAGCCGGCTTCATCGCATCACCATCCCAACGGATGCTGCTTCCTTTCTCGATTTGGAAGGTTTTATTTAAGATCGCTTTCGAAACAAAAGTTCCGTTGTCTACTCTATACGTTCCGTTCATGGCGATATTTCCCTGTCTGCTCATCTGGAAGCGAAGTTTTTCTGCCGCTCCTTTTACCATGATATTTCCTACATCATCACCTATCAGAACATTCACCGTAGTTCCTTTATCAACATCCAAAGAAAAATCGATATTCATATTGGCTCCGGTTTTTTTCTTTTCCTCAAGGGTTACCAAGCCGTCTTTTCCTTCTTTCAGGAACCTCAGCATTTTAAACTCCTCCACATTGGAAGTAGACCCTGAATTGAAAGTAAAGGTACTTCCGTTCAGCGCTTTCATATTAGGCGTTGAAATACTTAATCCTGAAACAGGCCCATCCACATAAAGATCTCCTTGCCCGTACACTCTGCCCCAGAATAGATCAAAATCTTTCTGAGTGGTATTTAGCATTAATAAATTATCGGCTCTCATTACGAGGTTGACCCCCATCGAAGAAATAGTCTCAAACTGAATCGCACCGGAAATATTTCCTTTGGAATTGGTTCTTCCGTCGTGCACTTCGATATTATTGAGAATGGCAAGACCTTTCGTTAAAGGAATCACCGTATCATCAAACGAGTAATCAACTCCAGTAAACAGCAGTTTTAATCCAAAACCTTTCAGCGCAATATCTCCACTGTAATCCAGATCACTGAATTTTCCTGAAATTTTAAGGTCTCCCGTCGCTTTTCCGCGAAGATTTCCAAAAACAGTCTGTACGAACTGCTGTGCAAAAGCAAGGTCAAAATCCCTCATTTCTGCCGTAAGATCAAGAACTGGTGATGATCCGTTGTTGTTAACTGTTCCTGTAAGGTTTAAACTGTTATTTCCAAGCACTCCCGCAGAATTTACCTGTACGTTTACATCATAGACATTCAGAGAATATCCGTTGGTTGCAGAAATGGTGATATCTCCCATATCGTTTCCGTTCATCTTGATATCATCGATGGTCATGTCTACCAAAGGCTGCAATGTGCTCTTATCCATCCTGATTTGCACACTTCCGTTGGCCAGACCTTTAATATTTAAAGAATTTCCGCCGGACTGCATTTCCAGGAGTTTTTCGATGGCGAAATTATTGACTTCCGCATCTACATAAAAATCTTTGGCTGACTTAAACTGCGCTTCTTTCACAAACAAAGCACTGTCATCAGAATAAACCCGCAAATTCCTTATATCAAAATCGCCCTCTTTCTTACGATACGTAATGGAATGATTGAGATCCGGACTCGTATCAATGGCCCAGGTCACATCATTGAATTTCACCTCAGTAGGCTCAAATTTAAAGACAAAATCCCCTGCCGCATTCGTTGATTGATTTACATTAATTGCATATTCCTTCATTTGGTCAGCAAGTTCATCTTCAGCGTTTCCATGCTTGAATTTTGTAGCAAGATGAAGAACCGTATTATTCTCATTTCTTCCGCTTAACGTAATGTCTTTAAGAATATTTTTATTGTATACAGCCCTGCTTATTTTAGCAAAAATCTGCTCATTAAGATTTGCCGTATTGATTCTTACCATGAGACTGTCGACCATGGCGCTGTCCCGCGTGATTTTATCTCTTTCATTAATTTTATACTCAGGATTGGCTGCGGCCAATGCTTTATCCGCTTCCGTAATTTCCTGAACTTTGGTCATGATATACTTCAGTGATGCGGCATCTACATTCAGAATCAGGTTGTTTGAATTTCCGTCATACTGACCTTCCACTTTTGCTCCCTGCGGAATTTTAAGGTCGGGAAGAAAATAACTTACCAACCCTTGTTGAACATCAAAATTCATAGCAAAATTCTGACCTCTGTATAATTTTCTCGGAGCCGGGCCAACTAAAATTTTATTCAGTCCGTTTTCTACCATTCCGGCAAGATCTCCAAGATTGTATCTTCCGGAAATTTTCCCATTTACAGCTCCCGGAGCATCTACATCGATCACTCGACCGCCAGCTTCGACGAAAGTTTTTACCTTAGCATTCGGGATGGTATATTTTTGTGTTGCCGTCGCAAAATTGATATTAGTGGCTTCAACATCCAAAGCAAGATCATTGATCGACGACATTGCCATTTTACCGTTTACTTTCCCGCTTACGATCTGGTTTCCGGGTTTATCGGTAAAATAATTCATATTTAAATAATTAACATCAGCGTCAACATTCATAGAAATTCTTGAAGTACTGAAATCAATTAACCCCTTAATTGTAGCTTTCGCCTGCTCGTCGTTAACGGTAATTAAGCCATTGTATTTTTTATGATCCAATAATCCGTCCAGATAAAGATTATTGATCTCTTTGTTCATTATTTCAATGCTTGAAATCTGGGATTTCGTGGTCAGTCTCATGGTATTTACATCGAAACTCTGCCCATTAATATCAAACCTTCCGGAGATCAAACCAACTGATTTATTTTTAGTAATCACCGAAGTGTTCAGATCTTTCACTTCCGCCAACCCGGAATATTTCGGCATTGCAGTACTGTAGCCAGTCAGTGAAAATTTCGTGATTTTTGCCTGTCCTATTCCCGTCATTAAATTTCCGTTCGAAACATACACCTGATCAGGATTTACCCTCGCAGCTCCGTTATATTTCAGTTTTCCGAAATCATCAGCAAAATTCTTCATCTTTTTAGAAATGAATGAAGGCATCATTGCTTTCAGGTCTTTATATGTAAAATCCGTTGAAAGATTATTGGTTTCAATTAAAAATTTACCTTTCAGCAAATCTTTTACTTTCATGGTTTTAGTTGCGATATTCACCTCAGGATTCCGGATCAGGAAGTTTTCAAGATAAAAACTATTTAATGGACCAGTCATTTTTCCGGACACATTGAAAGGTCTGAAATTATCCCAATTGGTTACAAAATAACTGATATCATAACCGCTCAGCTGGCTTCCCTGCTGAAGATTCATATCCCAGCGGACACGGTCTGCAAAATCAGCCCATGAGCCATTATTTAAATGAAATTTAATATCACCCTGCAGCAACGTGTGATCTGTATTTAATGTTAAATCCTTTAATGACAAATACTTTGGCGTCATGGATAATTCTGTCGAAAAAGTATCTACTAAATGAGATTTCCCCCATCTTTTTGTGACGAAGGACATATTGTTGATCAACGCAGAAATATTGGCTCCGTTTACTTTTACATTGGGAGCTTTCAGATTAAAATTCGTTGCAGTAAGCCATTTTCCGGCTTCTCCCGGGGAATTTTGATTAACAATCGAAACTTTGGAATCAAGAATCTGCAACCTTGAATTGAGCTGAAATTCCGGTTTTTTGGGATCTTTTGGTTTTCCACTGTCAAACAGCTGTGTAAAACGGATAAAATTTGAGATACTGTCGCCTTTATAAGTAATGACTTTTACGTCGGCATTTTTAAGGGTAAGAGAGTTGAAACTTAGAGAATTGTTTTTCCCGATATTGGTGGCCAGAGAAAACCAGTCTGAATTTGCCGTAAATTCTTTTGCTGTAATAAAATCGAGACCTTTATAATCTTTGATTTTCAGTCCTTTGATTTTCACATTTCCGAAGAAATTCACTTCGACACTTTCGGTCGACATTTGTGCTTTAAAGTCCTTATTTACAATCTGTAAGGCCTGATTGGCAGCCCATTGCTTTGTGACGGGAAGATTGATAATAACAAAAACCGCAACCACTAATGCAACACCCAACCAGAAAAGAATCAGTAAAAGTTTTGCCCACCAAGAGTAGCTTGTAACATCTTTTACGGCCTGTTTTCCGAACTCTTCAGCCGTCTCTACCGGATGGTGAATCGCATCTGAAGCCAGTTCAGACGCTTCCTTAACCGTCTCCTTTACAACATCTTCTGCATTTTCAACGGCTTTCTGTACCTGATCACCTAAGTTTCCAGCTACTGATTTTTTGTTCTCATTCTCGTTATTATTCTCTAACTTTGCCATTATTATGAGCGACTCTATAATTTTAGGTATTGAATCGTCTTGCGACGACACATCAGCAGCTATCATCAAGGGAAATTCTATTTTGTCGAACATCGCTGCGAATCAGGCTATCCATAAAGAATATGGCGGTGTTGTTCCTGAACTGGCTTCGCGCGCACATCAGCAAAATATCATCCCCGTTGTTGAAAAATCTCTAACTAAAGCAAATATACAACAAAATGCTATTTCTGCGATAGGATTTACACGTGGCCCCGGACTTTTGGGATCACTTCTTGTCGGAACCTCCTTTGCAAAATCATTGGCAATGAGCCTGGATGTTCCTTTAATTGAAGTAAACCATTTACAGGCGCACATTTTAGCCCATTTTATTGCAGATGCAAATCCTATGCCGCCAAAATTTCCGTTTTTGTGCCTTACCGTAAGCGGCGGTCATACAATGATCGTTTTGGTAAAGGATTATTTTGACATGGAAATCATCGGGAAAACCATTGATGATGCGGCAGGAGAAGCTTTTGACAAAATCGGAAAAATCTTTGACCTGGATTATCCGGCAGGTCCGATCATCGATAAAATGGCGAAAGAAGGAAACCCTGATTCATATAAATTTAATAAACCAAAACTGGATAATTACGATTATTCTTTCAGTGGAATTAAAACTTCTGTATTATATTTTATACAAAAAGAAGTTAAAAAAGACCCGGATTTTATTAAAAACAATATTTATGATCTTTGTGCTTCCGTACAAAAGACCATCATTGAAATTTTAATGAATAAACTGGAAAAAGCAGCGAAAGATTTGGATATTAAAGAAGTGGCGATTGCCGGTGGAGTTTCTGCCAATTCTGCCCTGAGAAAAGCAATGCAGGACAACCAGGAAAAGCTAGGCTGGAATATCTATATCCCAAAATTTGAATATACTACCGATAACGCGGCGATGATTGCGATGGTGGCTCAATTAAAATTTGAAAGAGGCGAGTTTACTGATCTCAGAACGACTGCTACGGCGAAATATGATCTATGAAAATACTGTTAGAAGAAAAAATACTTGGAACACATTCTAAAAAGAATTCAAAATATTATTGGATTTTAGAAACGATTACAGGAAAAAACGAAGTCTTTGCTGAAGCTGAAGAAGATGATTTTTTGATGAACAGTTCCGAACAAGGATATATTCAAAATGTAAAAGAAGAAATTATTGAAAAAATGAACGCTGAAAATGTATTCAGCTTTGCTTTTGAACCTAAAGAAGGAGATTATTTATCCATTAAAAATAATTTAAGAAAAAACGAATATCTTAATTTAATTTTTATGAATAATAAGTGGATTGAAGAAATTTATGCCTGTTCTTACAGAGACTGCGAAGGTGATATTTATACCACAATAAAAACCGGAGTTGCATTTTTGAGCGAAAATGAGATTACATTTTAAAAAATAATTAGCTTTTTCTATGAAACTTTTTTACGGAGAAATTGAAGAAAATAAAATAACAATTAACGACGAGGAACAGCAACACATTGTAAAAGTTCTTCGGATGAAAAATGGTGAGGAAATTCATGTGACGGATGGTAAAGGAAATTTGGCATCCGGAAAGTTAATTATTGAAGGTAAAAAAGCGAATATTGAGGTTGCAGAAATAAAAACCGATCTGTCTGATTTTAAAACAAAACTGCATATCGCCATAGCTCCGACAAAAAATATTGACCGGATCGAGTTTTTTGTAGAAAAAGCTGTGGAAATGGGAGCATCGGAAATAACTTTTTTGCAGACAGAAAAAACCGAACGTAAAAATATTAATGTCGATAAAATTAGGAAACAGGCAATTGCAGCGTCAAAACAAAGCTTGAGGTTTCACTTTCCCGTTATTAATGATTTAATTAAAATTCAGGATTTCCTTAAAAATATTAATCCAGAGCATACTTTTGTGGCGCACTGCCATGAAAACCTGGAAAGGATAGATTTGAAAGAAATTCCGCAAACAGATCAGATTACATTTTTCATTGGTCCGGAAGGAGACTTTTCGGAGAAAGAAATTTCTTATCTCGCTCAAAATAAAGTAAAAGCTGTTTCATTGGGAAATCAACGACTGAGAACGGAAACTGCCGGAATTTTTGTTGCTGCGTGGAATTATTTAAGATTGTAAAACATTGCTTTTTCTCCTGAATTTCAAAAATAACGGGTAAAAAATATGATACGGAAACAATGCTATTAAAACAAAATTTTTAGCATCCCGAAAATCTGCCAGCACAAATAAATCTGTATACCAATGAAAAATATACAGGAAAATCATTATAAATGTAAGATATTTTCTATTAAAAGCACCCAGAAAGCTTGAAGCCTGAACAACGATTCCAAACACGGTGGTGATTACCCAAAAATTTTCATAAGTGTATACATTCAGGATCCAGTCTGGAACTTTGATATCGGCGAACCAATAATTATCCAACGTATTGATTTTCGCGGCATTTTTGTCCAGCCAGGTAATTTTTCCGGTTTGCAAAATAATATTTTTAGCCATTCCTAAAAACTTGGAAAGTCCTGCTAAACTGTAGGTTGCCAATATTCCGAGGTAGAAATACTGTACCCATTTGAAATCATTTTCTTTATTCAAATTTTTCGGCAAGAGGAAAATTGCCATGAAATATCCGATGATGATCAAATGATTATGATGCCCCACACTGAAATTAAGCGAAATAGGAAAATTGATAATGGCAATTAATACAAATATTAAAAAATTGAGAATATAATTTTGTTTAAATATGGTGATGATTAAAAGTAAGGCACAACCGATCAGAATACTTCCGTACAAAAATTCGCTTGGATATTGTGGGAAAATAAATCGCTGGATTAAAAGAAACGGTTCATAAATTTCTTTCGGCCACTGACTTATCTTTTTGAAGGTAAGATACTGCATCAACAACCAGTACAAGCCAAAAATACGCATCGCATAATACGTCACTTTAAAATTAAATACCGTAAGTTCGTTATATCTCATTACAGTCTGGTTATCAGAGTTTTTTTGATTTTAAAAACGGATGTTCCCAAATCCCAGGGATTAAAACTTTCCTTGTACAGCAAAAGATTTTTATACTCCGGCTGATAGCTTTTCATGAAAATTTTCATTTTTTCAACACTCCCTTCCCTGTTCTCATTTTTTTCGATTTTTTTACCGTAAAAACCTACGATAAGTGCGAGATTATTCTCGTCATAGATAGCCGTTGGCTTATAAAGAATCCTTATCGTATCATTTCCATCGACCCTGTACAACCTGTACTGTTCTTCAAATTTTTCACTTCCACTCGGGCTTGTAAACAATTTCCAGCTGAAAAACGGATAAATTTCCTTCCCCCCTCTTTCAATCACGTACAACGAAAGCAGTGACAAAAAAAAAGAAATGAAGAAAAGATATTTGGTGTATTTCTGCATAACATTTGTGTTTAAAATATTAATTAAAATCAATATTATTTTCCCTTATATATTTCTCAAAAATCTGCTGCCCGCTTCTCATGGAATTCACCGCCCAACGGATTTTCATTTTTAATAATTTTTCTTCGTTTAATTTATAATCAATCCCAGATTTCATCAGCTTTTGCTTCAATTCGTACATGCAAATTCCAGCTGCAACGGAAACATTAAAACTTTTTGTAAAACCATACATCGGGATCGCCAGTGTTTCATCTGCAAAATCAATGACTTCCTGCGAAACACCTTCAAGCTCGGTTCCGAAAACCAGAGCAATCGGTTCTGTAATCTGATAATCAGGAAGCATCACTGCATTTTTTTCTAATGATACTGCCAGAATTTTGTAACCTCTTTCTTTAATATTTTTCAAAGAAGCCAGGTTTTTCGGCATTTTTTCAACTTCAACCCATGTTTCAGCACCTTTTGTTACGGTAAGATTCGGATTAAAAACATTTTCTTCCTCCATCGCGATCACTTTGTGAAAAGCACAGGCTTCTACCGACCTGATGATCGCCGCCGCGTTTCTGAACTGATACACATCATCCATTACAGGAAGGACAAAATCTGAACTTTCCTGAGAGAAATATTCAATTTTTGATAATCTTTCCTCCGTTAAAAATTGTTTTAAATACTCAAAAGTCTGCGCTAAATCTTTCATCTGATGATATATATTTTTTCAGTAGTCAGATGCAACGTTCACAATGACAGCATTAGTGATAAAATTTTGTCATAAACGTTTCATTCATTTTCAAATCTTTGCAAATTAACGTAATTTTGAGGAATCATCCTGAAACGGGGATAAAAATCTAATAAAAAGTCCTTATATGAAACGAAAAGTCCTGCTCATCTACACCGGAGGAACCATTGGTATGGAGAAAGATTATGAAACCGGAAGCCTTCGTGCGTTTGATTTTGGGAATATTTTTGAAAAAATGCCTGAAATGAAACTGATGGAATGCGAAGTTTTTGTACATCCTTTTGCAAAACCGCTTGACTCTTCGGATATGGGACCGGAAGAATGGAAAATTATCGCTCATTATATCCAGAAAAACTACGATCAATACGACGGTTTTTTGGTTCTTCACGGAACGGACACGATGTCTTATACGGCTTCAGCATTGAGTTTCATGTTAAAAGGATTAAAAAAACCGGTGATTTTAACAGGTTCACAGCTTCCGATCGGAGATTTGAGAACGGACGCGAAGGAAAATCTTCTGACAAGCCTGTATTATGCCAGCTTGTACGAAAATGATGAAGCAGTGATTCAGGAAGTTGCGATTTATTTTGAATATAAATTATTAAGAGGAAACCGAACTTTGAAATATTCTGCGGAGTATTTTGATGCGTATGCAAGTCCGAACTACCCTATTCTCGGGCAATCGGGAGTGCATCTGAATATTATTAAAGAAAATCTTCATCGCGATGATTCTGATGTTGAATTTCATGTGGATGATCATATTTCGGAAGATGTTTTGTTCTGGAGGATTTTTCCGGGCATGCAGCTGAGCCATTTTAAAGAAATCCCTACAATGAAGGTTCTGATTCTTCAGGTTTTCGGTTCGGGCACGATTTTCAGCAGTGAAAAAACCAGGGAAACTTTGCAGGAAATCCGAAATAACGGAACGGAAATCGTAGTGGTAAGTCAGTGTATATCAGGAGGAATCTCGTTCGGAAAATATGAAAACAGCAATATTTTCTCAAAAATCGGAGCTATCAGCGGAAAAGATATGACCGCAGAAAGTGCGATCACGAAAGCGATGCATTTGATCGACAATCCCAATTACCAGGGAAGCTTCGCAGATCATTTTTCGAAAAGTCTTTGTGGAGAAATTTCAGAGTAATTGCTTTAAGAATTTGTTAATTCAATAAATTCTTCTATTTTTGCAGTCTCAATTAGAAAGGTGTCCGAGTGGTTGAAGGAGCTACCCTGGAAAGGTAGTATACGGGTAACTGTATCGAGGGTTCGAATCCCTTCCTTTCTGCTGATTATCAAAGTCTTAAGTTTTTTTTTAACTTAAGACTTTTTTTATTTAATTATTATAAATTCATCTTAGTTTAAAAAACATAAAAAAATTCAAATAATAATTTTATTTAATTATTATTTTATGTTAAAAATCAATATTTTTAGTATTTTAAAATATATTTGCAAAAAAAAGCAAATGAAATTCAGAAATGATATTTCTTTTCTAAGAGCAATATCGGTAATAGCAGTTTTACTATATCATTATAATTTTTCTTTCTTTAAAGGAGGTTTTATAGGGGTAGACATCTTCTTTGTAATTTCCGGTTATTTAATGACCAGAATTATTTTAACTGGTTTTTCCAAGAATAATTTTTCTATATTGGATTTTTACAAAAAAAGGGTTGTACGGATTTTCCCGGCCTTAATTGTAATGATTACTTTTTTTGCTGTTGTAATCTATTTTCTTCTCCCAATTCAATTTATTAATTATACCAAGCTCTATTTTTCGAGCAGCTTATTTTTTTCTAATATTTATTATTATTTAAATTCCGGTTATTTCGATTCATCTTCTAAGTTTAATTTTCTTTTACACACCTGGTCTTTATCTGTAGAATGGCAATTTTATATGATATATCCGCTGATTTTAATCATTTTTAAAAGGTTTTATTTGCAGGAAAAAAGAAAATTCAATCTGATTTTTTTAGCATTGATAATCCTCTCAATAACATCTATGCTTATTCACAATATCTTTAGTAATTCATATTCATTTTATATGTTTTATCCGAGAGCTTGGGAGATGATGTTTGGAGGTTTGGCATTTTTATTTGCAAATTCATTTGACGATAAAAGCAGTACATTTAAAAAAAATATTTTTTATGTTTCTCTATCTGTAATTGCTTTATTCATTGTATTTACAAACGAACATACTGTAAAATGGCCTTCATTAATAACATTAATTCCGGTAGCTTTCACAACACAGATATTGTTATTAAACATTGATATTAAACTCTTTAATAATAAAATTGTAAAATACGTTGGAGATATTTCATATTCATTATACTTATGGCATTGGCCTTTCTATGTCTTAAGTTTATATTTCGCCCTTAATGACAGAATAAGATATAGAATTATTTTTATTATCCTCTCTCTAATTTTTGCGATCATTTCTTATCATGTGGTAGAAAAAAGAAATTATAATAATAAACACAGGCTTGTTTTAAGCTCTACTGCAATTCTTTTTATATTATCATTTGCAATTTCAAAATTAAATGCTAATTATTTGTTTAACAAGAATATGGCTAATTTAATTTCCGCAACAACCGATTATAAATATAGCGAACAGGCATATAAACAATTCAGTCTTGAAAATAAACATTTGGCACATTATCAAACCTTAAAAGATTATAATTTTAATAATTTAAAAATCAATAATAACAAGAAAAATATAATTTTATTAGGTGACAGTCATGCTGCAATGTTTTCGCAAACTATTAATAATATTTTTAAGAATGATAAATATAATCTGATACAGGCAACAGCTGACGCAACATATCCTATGATTAATTCTGAAACACCTTATGAAGGACCAAAAGATTTTTTCAATTTCTTTTTTGAAGACTATTTCCCGAAAAATTATAATAAAATCGATCTTGTGATTATCAGTTCAAATTATTATGGTTATTATAAAGATGATCTTATAAAGAAAATCAAATTCACTGAAAATTATTTTAAAAAATATAATATTCCTGTTATCTATTTAGGACAAACTGATAACTATCCTACTGATTTTCCAACACATTTTTATTTAAAAAATGACTATAATGTAGAAAGTATCAACACCCCTCAATTACAAAATAAAGTGTATGCAGCTAACAAACTTTTACTGAAAATATTAGGCAACCGCTATATCAATTTGCTTGATTATAAAATCGCAAAGGTAAATAAAGATGGTACACCTTATATTTATGATCAAAACCACCTTACCTATTATGGAACAGAGCAATATCGCAGTTTTATTGTAAAATCACTTTCATTAAAATAAAAAATCCCAGTCAAATCGACTGGGATTTCTGTTTGAAAAAGTACCAACTCATTTCAAACTTAAAATAATCTAGCTATATGAATGTTTAGGTGTAAAATTTTAATTGCACATGGTGAGAAATTGATGACTCATCTGTACTTTGAATTTGGCGTCTGATTTTAATTTTGAATAGATCATGCTTTCAAAAGCCTTGACTTCTTTTAATTTCAGATCAATAAATTCGGCAATCTGAACAATCGAGAATATAAAATCTCTGTATGTCGCAATATTCACGGTTTGTCCGTAAACAGGAAGATAGGCCTTCAGAAAAGGAAGCGTTGCCTGATGCTGGCTGTAATTAACGCAATACTCCGCTCCTTCCCTGGAAGTAATAATTTCATAATTATTAATGAAATCTAATGTGTTTTTACCTTCTTTATCGTTATTCTTAGAAAAATATCTGTTGATTTTATCTAAAATATGTTGGGCATACTCCATCATGGTGATGGTTTTCAATTCGAAAACATGGTTCATGCCTTTTACCTTTTTTGTTGTTTTCCCGTTTTCACAGCTTGTACAGAACGAAAGCCCGATCTTTTCGTGATAAGGGAAAAAGCAATCCTTAATCTGGATCGAAGCGTCCGCCTGAAGCCTGTCATTCGCAAAGTTGTAATACAGATACGGACTGTACATTTCGGCCAACGCTTTCAGATAATCCGTTTCTGAGGTATTGTGATATTCTTCAAACCATTTTTCAAGGTTGTCGTAATATTTGTTTTCAAATTCATTAAAACTTAAATAAAAAGGCAGTTCCATAGCTCTGTAATTTTGATATGACAAAGCTAATGGCGTAATGCGACAAAACTTGACGTGTTATTTTTTTGATTTTATTTTTTTTCGGTTTGTTATTCTAAAATGAAGGATTTGTGTAAAAATAGATTCTTCATTCGTCAGAATGACAATCTTATTGCTTTATCTTTTATTGAAAATAATTTCTTTTGTCCTGAAACAAAAGTTCAAGACTTGGATCCTTCGACTGCTTCGCGCTCAGGATGACAGCGTTAATACTAGCTGTTTATTAATGATAATTTATTTAAGTTTTAATGATAATTTATTTTTGATCATCACCCATTATTACTCATTACCTATTACTCATTACTTATCATAATTAAGCATGATAAATTCAAAGTAGTGGATCATTTTCATATAATTTTCGATGCTGATATATTCATTGGTGCTGTGAATGGACTGTTTTTCGGCATCCGTAATTTTTATCGGCATGAATCTGTAAATGTTTTTGCTCACGATCTGATATTTGTAAGCATCCGTAGCGCCAACTGTAAGGTAAGGAGTCGCGATCGCCGTTGGATGAATTTCCCGGATTCCGGCTTCTATTAATTTAAAAGCCTTTGTAGTGGTTGATGAAACGGCCGATGCTTCTTTCACATTGTCGATTTCTTCAATTTCTACATTAAAACCTTCGGTAGCTCTGGCTATGTGATCCTTTACTTCCTTCACCGTATTTCCGGGAAGAAGCCTGAAATTGACTATGAATTCAACCTCCGGCGAAAGAACATTGGGTGCATCACTTCCTTTCATCATCGTTAGGGCGGTCGTGGTACGAACCAGTGCGTTGGTAGAATTATTTTTAGTTAATTGTGACAGTAGTACAGGCCTCAACAACCATTGATTGGCAATTGCCATCCGGTTTACAAACGACATCGAGCCACCGATATTGGTGAAAAATTCATTCATCAACGGAGTAACGATGGGCTTCATCTGGTCTTTTTCCAGCCTTTGCATAATGACTGCCGCTTTTCCGATGGCGCTTTCCAACGGAGGCATCGATGAATGTCCGCCCAATCCTTTTACTTTAATTTTTACAGAAAGAAAACCCTTTTCTGCACAGCCGATTACGGCAACGTCTGCATCAATTCCGGCAACGCTACCTTTTTGTAAAATTAATCCACCCTCATCGTAAACTGCATCGAATTTCAGATTTTTACTTTTGAAATAATTTGCGATTTGTGCCGCACCTTTTTGTCCGCCCACCTCTTCATCAAACCCGAAAGCAAGATAAATATCTCTTTGAGGCGTATGTTTATTTTTAATTAAATTATTAAAAGATTCCATTAAAGAGAAGAACATTCCTTTCATATCGATAGTTCCCCTGCCATAAATTCTCCCATTGGCAACAGCCCCGGAAAATGGTCCAAAATCCCAGTCTTCGGCCACTTTTGAATTGGGAGCCAATGGCTGATCATCGGGTCTGAAAATATTTTCAGATTTATCTTTAATTTCTGCATCTCCCGGAGGAACAACATCGTAGTGAGAGAGGAATACAATGGGATCAAGAGAGGGATTGCTTCCTTTTAACCTAAAAACCAAACCATATTTATTGACTTCATAATTCTCCGTATTCTGGTAGATCAACGGATAAGTTTGCTTTAAATATTCTTTGAAGGTATCGAATGTAGAATAATCAAATTCACCCAATTCTCCCGCAGAAACCGTCGGAATTTTTATCCCTCCGGAAAGCCTCTGAATCGCGGAATCGTTTTTAACAGCTTTCCAGCCTTGTCCATTTCCCGCATTTGCTTTTCTGAAAGGGTAGGTAAATGTTTTGATTAAAATGACAGCTATTAAGACAATAAGGATGGCAAGGAGGATGAAGAGGAGCTTTTTCATAATTTTGAAATTGTGGTGAATGGTTATTTCAAATATAGTGAGATTTTTATTTTGGGAGGGTTGACAAAAAAATCATATTAATAAAATCTTTAATTGTTTAGTTTACTGGGTAATGATTTTGACTTTGAGGTTTTTGGAGGTGATGGGGATTGTGTGTTTATTTGATTTTTAAATATATATCATCAGTAAATCTGCTATATTTGTCCATTGATGAAATGATTCCTTCTTCTTTTTCTCTTTTTTTATAAATAATTCGAGATATTCAAATCTTTTAAACCCCGAATTGCAATAAAAATTCCTGTAACAATTGATACAGGAATTTGGTACATTAAAATCTTTAATATCGCGATTATTTGGACTTAAAATGTTTTATTATTTGGAAAAACCCAGGAAAACATAACATTACAAAAAACAAATAAAAACTCATTCCAAAATCTAAAATAATGGTTACTATTAAGCTGAGAAGTGGAACACATATAAGCAAGATACCAAGTATTAAGTGATTAGGCCTTTTTATAAAAAAAGGGGGTTTATTTCTAAACCGATATTCATCACTATACTTGCGAGAATGTCAATCCTCAAAATCCTCTATGAAGCTGTCCTCTTTTTCTTTGTTTTCTTCAAAATCTTTTTTACTCATTTGATGATTTTTTTGCAATTATGTCGAAAAAAAAAGTAAAAATACAGAAATAATCAAAGATGTTATTTTTCTTATCGTAGTAAAATCAACTTTGAAAGTAGAAAACATATTATTTACTAGAGAAAAGCCTGTAGTTATAATAATATAATAAGAGCAAATAATGATTGCTATCCGAATAGTTTAAAATCAATCCCCCGAATATTCGAGGGATTGATTTATTATTCAATTTTAAACTGTTTTTTATCTGGAGGAATAACTTTTATTACAATTATTTGATTATTTTTTAGTTCTCCCTCTCCATATTCGTCTGAACCAAACGCAAAATTAGGGCCGTCTGTTTCAAAGCTATAACGCTTCTCTTTATTGATTTTAAGAGTAACCATTCCTAAGGAATCTGTAACATACTGGCCTATTTCAACATACTTCCTTAATGGAATATTCCATTTAGCCTGTCTTACTGTAACAGTATCATTTATCCGAGGATGTTTAGTATAAGAATCTACAACTTTTACAGATATAGTAATCTCATTTTTTTTGTCATAATTATTACATCCTATTAAAAATAAACAAAAAAATACTAACGTTATTAATTTAGAGACCATATGCTTTTCTTATAATGTTTAAATGACTAACAGGTACACCAGATTTATAATACTGACCTGTGTAATCAACTTGATTAATAATAGGAAATGAAAACTTCGCTTTTACCGGACTACCAACAAAAGGATTATCAAGATTCCAATAAGGCAGACCATACATTTTTACTGTTGAATTTCTCTGATAATAATTGTTAACTCTTAAAACATTCGGATGAGTAAAAATAAAATCTCCTCCCAAACTTACAGGATCAAATAGATTTACTTCAGCAATATTAATATTCATTTCTCCCAACTCATTAGCAATTCTAACTGCAGCGGCTCCACCTCGACTATGTCCATAGATCTTTATCTGTTTTCCCTCATTATAACCATCCACTAAGTAATCTATGATTTCTTGGTCATTTGTTCCCCAAGAGCTTGTAAACATTTTTCCTCCTTGTTTTTCAACAATTTTCTCTAATCGTGGATTGTCACTAACTTCTCTTCCTCCTGCTCCGTAAATGCCAGCAACTACATATTTTGGCTGTGTTATCCTATGCATTGCATGATTAAATAACGCAACAATCCCACCAATTTTCACACCTTCCCAGAAGTTTCCTCCTGCAAGAGCATGACCTACACCTCCAGAAAGCATTCCCAATGCAAACTGGCTTGTACCGCTGTATGCGGCAGCTCCAACAGCTTGTCCATATCCAAACGATACAGCACTTGATAAAAATGCACTCGCTGCCGCAGTAAAGAAATTACCTCCCTGCATAAAGCTCAATGTTCCCTGTACCCCTGCGTGGACGAGACTTCTTAAAGCCTCATTTCCTATGCTTGCAGTAGCAGTAGAAAAAACATCTCCTATAACAATTGTTATTCCCGCACTTATCATACCCATTACGATGGATGAATAAAGGTTGAGGATATTAAACTTTCCGCCAGTAATCAAAACCGTAGCAGTATAACCAACAACAGCAATAGCAATTGCTTGTACTATAGGAATCATTAAAAACTGAAAAAACTCCCCACTCGGATCATTAAACATCAAGGGATTATTCAGAACATACCCATATTTATTATAATTCTGGGTGTTGTAAGGATCCTGAATGTTCTCATCAGCATTTAAGAATCTTCTTAATAACGGATCATACAATCTACCATTCATGTGAATGATTCCCACCTCTGCAAAATGCTCATGGCTGGTGTATCCTCTGTCTACTAATAGCGAAGCATTATCAATTATACTCTTATCGGTAATGATTGCACCATTTCCTATCTTAAGATGGGTAAAATTGCCCCACGCATCAAAATGCCTCTGTTCCAGTTTATTTCCTGCTTCATCACTTATTGCTAAGATACTTCCGATATAATCTTTATGCAAAAATCTGTAAGAACCACTACTCTCATCAAAGTTCTTTAAATATACAATATTACTTTCATAAGGTGTTCCTCCGATATATAAAATATGTTTTTCCTTTCCGGTAGTGTTGTCTTTCAACACTTCAAAACTTCCGTCTTCACTGTAGAATTTGGTGAATTTTCCATCTCCGTCAATACTAAAGTTTCCACCATACGTCACTCTTTGTCTCATGCTTGTCAAGCCGTACTGAAAGGCAACATCTCCTTTCTCTCCATCAATGAAAACAGGATCATTATTCTCGTTGTAAGCAATGCTCTGAATCAGATCATTATTATAGTTTTGAGTTCCCGCAGCATTTAACGTCATTCCGGTTGGTTGGTAAATCTTTGCAGAGTTTTCATACTTCATGGTTCCCACCTGGTCATTCTCCATGATTCTACCTTTAACGTCATAGATATTTCTATTATTTGATGGCTTAATTCCCGTTACCGGATTCGTCCAGTTTACCAATCGGTTGTTGTCATCATAGTCAAAGGATTCAACAATATTGAAATCTCCACCTGTTGTTCTGCTCTTTAATTCATTTTTAATGGCATCAAATGAGTAAGAAAGTTGAAGAATACTTGGTTTTACTGCCGATGAGTGATTAACATTCGTTAAAAATCCATTGGTGTCATACGTATTATTGACGTCTGCAGCTCCCAATTTAGCTTTTAAAACCTGACCTTTGGCATTGGTTTCCTTAAGCTCCCACAGGCTTTTACCTGTTACTTTGTCTTTTACCTGATAAAGCTCTCCGTTCCATGTACTGTATACATTTTCTACGTTAACTTTAGTCAAAACACCGGAAGAATATAATTGCTTTTCATAAGAAATTACTCTTCCTTTATCATCATAAGTAATTCCTTTTTGGATAAAGTATTTCCCATTACTGCTTTCTGATGAAGATAATAATCTTCCTTGTGGATCGTAAGAAACATTTGAACTATATACTTTTCCTTTAGATGTACCTCCTCTTGAAATTACTCTGCCTTTATTATCATAAGTATAAGAGATAATTTTATTCGTAGCCTGACCTCCATCTGTTGTTGACAATTCTTTTTGAGAGATCAGCTGACCTAAACTGTTATACGTGTATTCTTTTGTTCCTTTTGGACTGATAATTTTCTTGGACTGTCCAAAACCATCATATTCATATTTATAAATTCCATTGGAAGGATCATTGAATTCTGATTTTCTTCCCCAAGAATCGTATTTTGTGGTGACAGTATTTTCCGCATACTGAGCTTTTATCTGCTCTCCGGCTGCATTGTAAGAGAATTGTATCGTCCCGCCTTTATCTGTTGAAGAAACTACATTTCCTAAAGCATCAGTGGTTTTGGAAGTAGTTCTTCCATAACCGTTAAGCTCTTTGGTAGTCGTTATCAAACCTGAAACCGTAGTTACCATCTGCTTCCCATTGAACCCAGTAGCAGTTGCCTTGGTGATAGGAAAAACAGAATCATCATAAACAATGGTATTCCACCCGGAAGCACTTTGCCCTTCAAAATAAGGCTCGGATTCCTTGATTTTTCTTCCTAAAACATCATACTGAGTTTCTTTGGAAACAAATTGTCCCTGTCCGAATGCTTTAGCAGAGGTTTTATAATCCTGACCCAATCTGTTGGTAAATTTTTTAGAGATATTTCCATCAGGATCGTATTGGATAACAGTAATATTAGCATTATCATCTCTTTCATATTTATAGGTAGTTGTTCCTCCAAGATTTGTTTTGGAAGTAAGGAGTTTACCCCATGCATCATAGGTATTGGTAAGGATATTTCCTAGTGGATCGGTTTGTTTCTTAATCTGTCCCCAGTCATTATATTCAATATTAGTTTCTAATCCTAAATTATCGGTCTTTTTCTCTACAAACCTTCCTTTCGGATCATATACACTTGCTTCTGTCTGAGTTTGAGAATCTACGCTATTGCTGATTGTTTTTCCTGTGATATTACCAAAACCATCGTAATTGTAGGTTTCCTGTAAGTAGCCTGTATTATCCCTGTTCCAGGTTTTTAAGGTTTTAAGGAGATTATTTTCGTAAACGTATTCTTCTTTTGCCGATTTGGTATCTCCATAAGCCTGTACTGCATCGGTTTTAGATTGAGGACGACCTACAAAGTAATCTGCTCCAACTCCTGAGAAATTATGAATATATTCAAAATTAGAAGTTGTTATGGCATATCCATTATTAACATTCGATACACTTTGCTTTGGAAGATAATAATCTCCATAAGTGATAAAAGTGTTTGTTAATGTACCATTCAGGAAGTCCTTTGTTTTAGTACTTGTGGGAACAGTAGCTGTTACAACTTTCGGTTTATCCGTATCAGCAATTACTCCTGTTACGATTTGTCCGTTTAATAGCTTATCCTTTTGATAAACGGTAGATTTGAAACTTAATAATTGTGTATTATTCTCAGAAATATCAGCAGGGAATATTTTTGATTCATCGTTGGTCGAGATACTCCATTCTTTTACCGGGATCCCGTCAAAAAGGGGATCAATCTCTGCTCCTGACCAAATTTTAGTATTTTCAAACCCATCAGCATACCATGAGGATCGGGCAGACTGATGATAGCCCATCATTCCCTTTCCCTGCATATGTCCTGTCATTCCCCTGTACCGAAAATCCTGCTTTCTTCCTTCCTGTCTAAGCTGAGATACAGCATAGGACTGGTCTACTCTGTTTAAAGAAAAGTAAGGGTAATATTCTTTTTTAACCTTCTGATAAAAATTAGGATTAACAGTATTATTTGGAATTACCTCTAAATAATCCGCTGATGTTGTAATTCCTCCCTGAATAATAGATTGCACTTGTGATAGCCTTCCAACCGAAGAGGGTGATTTAAGCTTGTGCATCCTTTCTTTCCAAAATAAAAATACATCATAATAATTATTATTAACTTTAACCTGTGAAGTAATCGGGGAAAATAATGTAAAATTGCCAACATCAGAGGTTACATAATTATACCCTCCATAAGTATAACTGGTAAAGAAATCAGGACTATCATTTGTTGTAGTTCCATTAGCAGTATAAGCAGCAATAGTATAGCCAAAGTATCGGTTAAGTATAACTCCGCTTCCATTCACTTGTCCCGCCTTATTAAAAGAATTGATGTGTACAATATCTGACTTACCGTCTTTATTAATATCTGAAGTTGTATAAAAATTTTGATAAATATTAAAAGTAGGGTAATTACTGTTTTGATAGTCATTAGGTTTTCTATACTTCAAAAAGTTTGTTTTTAAGAAATTAGAAAAACCTTTTTCAGTTCCTATATAAAATCTCCAATTATCTTTTTCCTGTGTATCCGTAGCTGGAATGGTAAAGTCAAGATTTCCATCACCATTAAAATCTCCAAATAATACTGGAGATTCCGGTGCTTTTGTTTCAGCTAAACTACCTGTGAATCTGATTTTCTTAAGATACTGATTAGAAGCTGTTTTTACAAATTCAAATACAGTATAGGTTGTATTGGAAACATCAATAATATCTACTTTACCATCACCATCGACATCCAGATATTGCTGCTTATAATAGGAATTTTCATTGATCCCTGTGTCAACTGCGTAGGTTGATAAAGGATTGTTAGCGTTTTTTAAGTCAACAATATAATTCCCAACCAAATAAGTATCACAATTGAGTTCCTGACATGGAGGTGGTCTGTTAATTGTATTATCAGAAGTGGATGTAGGTGTTTGTTTTAAATCATTACATCCGGGGATCGGTTCAAACTGGCAGATTTCTTTATTGATTTTCACAAATACATCCGAAATACCATCTCCATTGATGTCTCCTTCGTTGAATGAAGCCATTTCTATACGACAGCCTACACCTCCTCCCTGATATGTACAGTTTGGATCAGTATAAACTAGTTTTTCAAAGACTTTTACAAAAGTGTTATCTCTGAAAATATAACCCACCACTTTACCAGCTTCGTATTGAACAATTCCATTTCCATTGTGAACCTGTCCTTCTTCATCTAATAAAGCATTAATCACTTTAGCTTCAGCATTAAAAGTTTTACCTGTGGAAATATCAGTATAGGTATCATTTAGCCCTCCAAGCTTTACTGTTCCGTTGTTCATAACAAAATCCAGATAGGAATCACCATTAAAGTCTCCTGACAACTTTACGTTTTCAAAACTCTCAACATTATTATTTGAGAACTCTAAATTTGGCTGTGTTGGAGCAGGATAGGTAAAAGCTACCGGATTAGTCGCATTATTATCAGCATTGTATTCCGTTATTTTATTAACTGCCTGATAATTCGTCCCGTTTTTCAGATAATCGATTGTATATTTCTTAAATTGGCTTCCGTTGGTGCTTACTTTAATTTCAGACAAAAGTTGAGTTTGTAAAAAACGAACTCCTGCTATATAGGAGTATTCGGCTAAGCTTCTATTAATATAAGTAAAATCTATTGTATTAAAATGAGGTTTGCCCAGTGTTTCATTTCCTCCCCATTGAATGCTTGAAATTGTAGTAATATTTGAGAGACCTGTCTGCAAATAATTATAAGTAATATAATTACCTTTACCATCTTTCCATTTTATAATATTGTATTCGATAGGAGTTCTGGCATTACTAAGCCCCGAGGTTGTCCCTCCATACCAAGCCTGTGAACCATCCTCAAAAGTTACTTCCCAGTATTCAGGACCTTTCCATGCTTGTCCTGTAATGGATCCAACCGATTTAATCTTTATATTAGAATATTTCTCTGTTACATACTCAGCTCCATCTTTCCCATATTCTCCGGATTTTAAAATTAATCTTTGTCCGTTAAAACTATAATAATCAGAATAATCCAATTGAACGCCATTTACTTCACCATCTTTTTCAATATTTTTTCCTACTCTTGAAATAGATGTAACGCCAGATAAATTCCAGCCATATCCTGCAATTCCATTTCCTGAACCACTAGTATAAACAAGATTCACTTGAGGTGCTACAGATTTCACTCCCGGTGGCAAAGCAACAGGTAAAGTAAATTGTAATTGTCCTGCTCCATTTACTTCAATATTTCCTTTCGTGTCATGGAAACTTTGTCCTGATGGTGCTGTCGTTCCTGAAGGATTAGTTGCTCCAGCTCCTGAATCCACAGGTCCTCCTCCCGGATTTTCCGTTGCAGGACCAATCTTAGCGATAAATGGATTTGAAGAGCTTGAAGAAGCATAAAATCCTTGAGTTAATACTACCGTTTGTGGATCCTGAACCGTTCGTGATGTACTTTCTGCCTGGTACAGTATGGTCTGTGAAAAGCCCAATACTGAACACAAGGACAGTATAAATGATGAAAATAATTTCATATTTGCTGTTTTGTAGTAAATTATTTGATTAATAGTTTATCGTTTGGTAACATTTCTGCCAAATACCCTTCCATCTTTCAACGTAAAACGTAAAATATAAACACCCCAGTCATAACCCGTCATATTGATTTTCAACTGTTTATTAAGACTCGGAATATTTTGTTGTTGGAATTTCCAGTGAACTGTGCTGTGTTGATACAACGAAACAGACTCAATAAGACCATCAACTTCTTCCGTCCAATCAATCGTGAGAATATCATTTACAGGAACAGGATAAAGCCTGATCTGTTTCCAGAAAGTCTTTTCATCCATTAAAGGCTCTTGTTTTACCACAGCAGCCACAGCTTTTATTTTTTCAACTTTTTTTACTTCTTCAGGAGCTGTTTTTCCCGCAGAATTAGTACCTCTGTATCTCTGATTTCCGGCCTCGTCATATTTAAAATAAACTTCTGTTTGGGAAAAGCCTAGGAATCCTATGAATAGAGAAAATAGGGAAAGTAATTTTCTTTTCATGGGTGATTATTTTTTTGTTGAAATTAATTCTTGAACTTGTTTCTTCAACTCTTCAATCTCCTTAGACTGTGACTTTAGAGCTTTGTTTTCTTCCTGAAGTTCTTTGATCTGTTTATTTTGAGTGATTGAATAAAGTGTTAATTCTTCAATTTTTTCTAAAAGCTTTGCATCCATTTCCCCTAAATTGAGCCCGTCTTTCTCTACTTCTTTCGCAGAAGGAATATTGGGCAGGTGACCTTTTTCTTCAATGTGTTTTTCTACTTCTTCTAAAGTTCGTAGCTTATAATCCTTTTTGAATACATAATCTGCCCAACCGTTTGTCGCAGGATTTTCCACCTTTACTTGTTCCGCTTTAATCCCTTTTCTTACATAAAAAATGTAATTAGGATCATTATCATATTGATCTGTTCCAACCGAAACTTTTCCCATATTATTTATAACTAAAGTATTGTTATGGGCTATATCAGTAAATTTCACCCTTGTTATTCCCGGAGAATTTGGAGTACTAGTATCAATATTAGGATCTGCAGAATTATTATTGGCCATATTGAATTCTAAATTTCGAGTTTCTCTTCCTCTGATAACAAAATCTCCAGGAGCAGCCCAAGTTGAAAAACAGCTGGCACACGATACATTTGCCATTTCTAGTCTTGCACGATCTATAGTTGTTAACCCACTCTGATTTCCAATAACAATAGCTGATAAGCTAGAAAATATCCTCATTCTTTCTACATTATTGGTTTTAAAAATTAGAGGTTTACTATCTGTCGTTCCAATAAAATTGCTTTCTATAATTCCTGTATTTCCTGTAATGTTCCAGGATTGACTAAAAGCAAATGACGAAGCCAGTAAGGCAAATAATAATAATTTTTTTTTCATAACAGTTGAAATATGTTGTATAAAATAATTTGTAAGAATAGCTCCTCTACAAGGATTATAAAGGAAATTTATTAATAAGATTAAATGTCTAGTAGTATTACCCTTTTAAAGGTATTTTACCAAACAAAAAAGGTTGTGCAATAGTTTTGGAGAAATAATGTGCATAGCGTAAAATGCACTCTCGTTGTAGAGTAATTATTTTATTCATCTTTGTGTTTTGTTAATGCTGCAAATCTAAAAAAATTTTATTTTACCCACAATATTTTTTTATTTACATAAGAAATTACTTATGAAACCATTACAAATCCACACCTAATCAAAAATAACTCTACTTTTCACACCGCATTCCAAGTTGAAAAACCACCTTTATTATCAAGCTCCTGTTTTCTTTTTCGGATAAAATCTGTGGGGCGGATCCCGTTGATTTCATAAAAAAGATCGGAAAAATTCTGGCGGGAGGCAATTCCGCATTCTTTGGCGAGGGTTTCGATGCCGTATTTCAGGTATTCGCGGTTTTCGAATAGTAGATTGGTGATATAATGAATTCTTAATTCACTCAGATACTTATTGAAATTAACTTCCTTATACTCATTGATCACTTGCGACAAATAATTAGAATTCGTTCCGAATTGGGACGCTAATTTATTGATAGTCAATCCTTTTTGGGTAAATTCCTTTTTATCTTCGAATGATTTAAGTTTTCGGAGGAGTTCTTCCACCTTATTTTCATCAAGGTTGGTTTTCTTTTCTTCCGGGGCAGAAACATTTTTTTCTACCGCATCTTGCTGCATCATGAATTTTTCTTCCAGTAAAATATATTTTTGCTGAATTTCCTTCTCATTTTTATACCTTATAATTAATAATATCACAAGTCCAACAGCCAGGATAATCAGACCGGCAATAATGAAGCTTCCCCATGAATTTGCTTTTTCAAGTTCATTTTTTTCGTCCAGTAAAGTTTTCGTGTCATATTCTTTATGGATTTTTGGAGATAAATAAATAAAATCTTTCGAAATAATACTGTCTGCCTTCAAAAGCTGACTTGTATAATATAATTGCTGTTCCTGATTTTTTTCTTTCTTATAATGATTAATAAGAAGCTCATAATTTTCCCTCAACTCAGGAAGGATAAATTGATGTTTTTGAAAAATAGAGTCTACCTTTTTAAAGTAAATAATTGATTTTGCATTATTTTTTAAATCCAAATAACTTTTTCCAACATAAAAATATCCTACTGACAGCCAGGCAAAATCACCACTCTTTTTCATTAATGAAATAGATGGGTTCAGATGGTCTAATGTTAACTGGTATTGATTTTTTTTATAATCAGAAATACCTTTGCATAAGAGAAAATAGCCTTTTTCCTGCGCAAAATCCGGATCATTTTTCACTTCGGAAAGTCCGGTTTGTATGGCAGAATCTGCTTCTTTGGTTTTCCCAAGATTACGGTAACAGATAATTAATTGATGAAGACTGTTGAGATACCCTTTTTTATTATTAAAAATCTCATTCGGATGGAGATTTGATTTCGATTTTGGGCTGTAGTAATCAATACATTGCTTAAATAGCTGAGCCGATTCCTCGTAGTATCCTAAATAGCTTTTTACCACACCTATATAATACAGATTCTGAAATTTCAGGAACTCATTATTCGTATTTTTCGAGTATTCGTAGGCTGCAAGATATTCGTTAAGTGCTTTTTGATATTTTTTGTAATGATAGTAATATACAACGCCTTTCTCAATATATGCCGTACTTATAAGATCGCTGTTTCCTGATTGTTTTGCTGCCCAAACTGCACTGTCGGCATATTTTAATTTTTTCTCGTTTAAAGATGAATAAAATACACCGTCTTTATATCCCTGAACCAGCTTTTCATAGTTTTTTTCCTTTTTTGCTTTATTAATATAAACCTGAATAAATGGAAATGCTTTAGGGCTATTTTCTTCCATATTCTCATAGTTTAGCCGCAGTGTATAATATTCACTGTGTCCTTTTTGAGAGATAGCAAGTTGAAAAAATCCTATAAAAAGTATTAATAACAGTTTTTTAATCACATTATTGAATTATATGGCAGTAGTTTATTATCAAAAATACACAAAAACAGTCAATTTTAATCAAACTATTATGAATTATATTAAACTTTAAAAGAAATTGCATAAATTAATTTAAACAACTATAAATCAACAACTTAAATACGTCCTAATTTATGAATTAAGACGTCACAATTTCCGAATAAGGACAACGCTTATTTTTTTTTTCCATTTTTAGCCTATAAATTCGACTTTAGAATTCTTAAAAAAACTAACCGGCCGGGATAACCTTTAACTAAGATTAAAAATTATGAAAAAGATTATCTCAATAAAAATCATTTCATTATTAATTATAGCTATTCTCTCACCTACATTAAAATCATGCAGAGAATACGACGAAGAAATTTATCCTGAAAAAACTAATGCTTCTATTCTGAAAATGAAGAATGCAGGAGACCAACAAAAATTAGAAGAAGATACTGCCAGAAACTCACCAGGAGATCCTCCTATAAAAAGCGGGACCCACTGGAAACCAAACAAGATTTATTGACTCACCGATTGTAGTGCACATACAAATAAGTGATTTATAAATACACCGTGTTAAAAAAAAACAATTAACAACAAAAATTAATTATCATGAAAAAAACAATCTTTCTAGCAGCAGGCGTTGTTGCTCTATCTCTGATGTCTTTTGCAAGTTCTAACAACTTAGGCATTATCCAATTCGACGGAGATGTAATCTCAATGAAGGACACTGATAAAGTAACTCCTGAAGAACTAAGCTTTTTAAGCGTAAACGTTCTTGGATGGACTTATTGCGACAAGCAATCTGAAACGAACCAATGCAATACGAGAAATAGAAACTTCCCGTATAGTGCTAGTCTTGAAGTTCAAAAAAGAATGAATCTTCTTATTGCAAAATATCAATAAATGATAGAATGCCCCTTTACCTTTTCTGGGGCATCTTTTTATTAACAAACAAAAATTAATTATCATGAAAAAAACAATCTTTTTAGCAGCAGGCGTTGTCGCTCTTTCTTTGATGTCTTTTGCAAGTTCCAATAACTTGGGAATCATCGAATTCGACGGTACGGTGATCACATTGACTGATACTGACAAAGTAACTCCGGAAGAACTAAGCTTTATGAGCGCAAACGTAGTTGGATGGACTTATTGCAACACAAGATCAGAAACCAACCAATGCTATACAAGAAATAGAACTTTCCCGTATACAGCTAGCCTTGAGGTTCAAAAAAGAATGAATCTTATTATTGCAAAATATCAATAAGTGATTTTAGGATGCCCCTCTCCTTGGGGTATCTTTTAACTAAAAAAAAGAAAGCTTTATGAAAAATACGTTTTTCGAATATGCAATTCTCGGCCTGATTATCCTTAAAGTAATCGTTACAGGAATTCTGACTACAACGGAGTCTTTCTGCAGCTTTTACAAATATGAAAATCCTTTTGAAAACAAGGAAAATCAGTATGATAAAACTTTTGCAGCCTACACGGGATTTGATACGGGATATGGTTTTTTCGCGCCCAATGTAGCCAGCAATTTCATCATCATTTCTGAAGAATTGAAAACCGGAAACACCTATTTATCAACAGATTTATTGAGTACTAATGAAGGGAAGCTGAGATTCTGCAATCTTAATGATGTTTATATGAAAAATATAACCCCTGAAAATAAAAACGATACCGACCTGAAAATAAATCATATTCTGCTAAAGCAGGTAAATAAAGCATTTGAAGCCAAATACGGTAAGCAGTTTCAATCTACAGCATATCTATATGATCATAATTTTTTAAGTGATCCTGCGAAAAAATCCAAACTTATAAAAATAGACAACGTACAATGAAAAAATCTTTATCTTCATACTTCAATAAGACATTTACTCCGAGCTTTATTGTTTTCCTGAGAATAAGTGTAGGATTTGTATTGCTTGTTCATTTTATTTCCATCTGGAAAGATTTTGAACTTTTATACAGCAATCAGAGCATTATTCCTGTTGAAATTCATGGGGCAGTTTACGAGTATAATATTATTCCGTATAGTCAGATAGAGAATTTTTTATCCGCTTATTTTCAAAACCCAAATCTCACATTTAAATATATATACATTACGTTGTGTATCTTTATCATAACAGGTTTTTTCAGCAGAATTTCTGCCATCATTTTACTGGTACTGCAAGTATCGCTGGTAAAAAGCGCAACACTTTTCATGTATGGTGTAGACTTTTTTGCAAGTATGTCTCTGTTTTACATTATTCTTTTTCCTACCAACCGTTATTTTTCTCTTCAGAAAAGATTTTTTCCAAAAACCATTACTAATTTTCCGATACAATCTTTGAATATCTGTAAAAGAATTTTACAACTTCATCTGTGTGTCGCTTACTTTTTCTCAGGGCTTGATAAAGTAATAGGTTTCAACTGGTGGAGCGGAGAAGCTATGTGGAAATCACTAAACCTGCCAAATTTTACGCGGTTTATCAATCTCCCTTCTATTTTTGATGAAAAATACAGTTTGCTATATCTCATCGGCGGTTGGGTAATCATCTGTATTGAAATATTTTATCCTATATTTATCAATATAAATAAAACAAGAAAACTTTGGCTTACACTCACCATACTTATGCATATCGGTATTATTGTAAGCTTCAATTTATTCTTCTTTTCATCCATCATGATTATTTGGAATTTAACATCTTATTACTTTAATTATTATGAAAAAGATAAAATTTTCACAGAGAGTTCTTCTGCTGCTAATGTTTACAATTAGTAATATATTTTTTGCTCAATCTTCTTACAAAGCTTTCTATGAAATGAAATGGAGAAATAAAAAAGACACTGTAAAAAATCATGAATTATGCACCCTTATCATCAACGAAAAAGGCAGCTCTTATTTTCAGTCTTATGAAAATTTCAGGAGAGACTCTGCCCATACAAAAACCGTTAATGAATATTTTGCCAATAAAGCGGGAGGCCTGAGACTGCGAGACGATACCAGCAATGCAAAATTTCGGTCACTTATTATTAAAAATGTATCACAAAACAGCATGGTTGTAGAAGAACGCTTCTTTACGAGTATTTTTTCTACACATTATAATACCACCAAACAAAATTGGAAGCTCATCAACAAAACTGATAAAATCCTGGGACATGCTGTAAGCATGGCTACAACAGATTTCGGAGGAAGAAAATGGATCGCGTGGTACACCACAGAAATCCCGATTAACGACGGGCCTTATAAATTTTACGGGCTACCCGGACTTATTCTAAAAATATCCGATGCCGGAAACGAATACAGTTTTGAAATAAAAGGCATCATAAAAGAAAAGAACGATCTGGAACAAAGAAACTTCACCTATGATGCACCGGTAAATATCACACCGAAACAATGGGATGCTTTCTGGAAGAAATATACAAAACAGCCTTCCGTGATTTTTGAAAACCTGAATACAGATCAGACAACTTATGTTATCAACGGACAGGATGTGAATTCCAAAGAAGTAAAAGATGCTTACAACCGTAAGGAATTAGAATTTTTAAAAATCTTTGAAAACCCAATAGAGCTTGCTCCAACTTATTAAATTTAAACTAATACCATTCACAATAGATAATTTAGTTGCTATCATTTCCTGCAAGTAAATTGCAAAGGTTCAGTAAAATGAACCTTTTTATGAATTAATTCTCAGTTATTATAATCGAAAAGAGACTGACCCTTTTGGGCAGCCTCTTTTCTTTTTAAAACATTAAGGATTTATATTTACTTCCAGCCTCCTCCAAGGCTTTTATAAATATCCACAACTGTACTCAGCTGTTTTTGTTTCGCCTCAACCAGTTCCATTTTTGCATCCAGCGCATCTCTCTGGTTCAGAAGAACTTCAAGATAATCTGCCCTGGAGTTTCGGAATAGCTGATTCGCAATATCTATCGACTGTTCTAGAGCTTTTGTTTCTTCAGATTTCAGCTTGTAATACTGATCTATGTTTTTCACTTTAGACATCAGATTCGCCACATCCAAATAGGCATTCAGAATCGTTTTATCATATTCATACAAAGCCTGGATCTGTCTTGCATCCGCAGTCTGGAAATTCGCTTTAATTGCACTTTTGTTAATCAGCGGACCTGCCAATTCACCCACCAGACTGGAAGCAATAGACTCCGGCATTTTTACCAGATAAGAAGGCTTGAATGCTTCTAATCCTAACGTTGCAGAGATTTCCAATGAAGGATAAAACTCCTTTCTTGCAGCTTCTACGTCTAATTTTGATGATTTTAATTCCAATTCAGCCTGCTTGATATCAGGGCGATTCGCCAACAATTGTGATGGGATTCCCGTATACACCGTCTGAGGAATCGTTGTCATAAAATCTTCTTTCGTTCTTATGATTGTCTGTGGATAGCGACCACAAAGTGCATTGATTTCATTTTCTTTTTCGGTAATTTCCTGACGGATGGTATATTCTGTAGCTTTAGACTTTGCTAATTCTGCTTCAAACTTTTTCACTGCCAATTCAGTAGCCGCCGCTGCTTCTTTCTGAATTTTCGAAATTTCCAAAGCCTTCTGCTGAAGCTTAATATATTGTTGAATAATATCCAACTGGTTATCCAAAGCCAGCAATTCGTAATAATTATCCGCAACTTCCTCGATTAAGTTGGAAAGAACGAAATTCTTCCCTTCCACCGTTGAAAGATAATGGGCCACTGCAGATTCTTTTTCTGTTCTTAATTTTTTCCAGATGTCGACTTCCCAGTTGGCCATCAAGCCGCCTTCAAAATTCCCAAGGATATCTGGAACTTCTTTTCCAGGTTCGATTTCCGTGCTTGCATCACCCGCTCCTTCACTGGTGTAACGTCCGGCTTTTTTCACTCCGGCTCCGATTCCTGCGGAAACAGTGGGAGTTAATCTTCCTTTTTTCGCTAAAACTCCACTTTTTGCAATTTCAATTTCCTGCAAAGTGATCATCAGTTCCTGATTGTTTTTTAACGCTGTTTCAATTAAAGCAACCAGATTCGGATCTGTGAAAAATTGTCTCCACGGAGTCGTTCCGGTGTCGTTGTTGGCATCTCCCTGCTCTTCCTGGTTAAAGTTTTGAGGAATATTCTCTTTTACCTCATCTTTTACCACGGTCGCCATCGGCGCCTTACAACTTGCTAAAACAAGCGATAAGGCAATGGCTGCTATATATTTATTATAAATCTTCATGTTTGTCATCGTGTTGATACGGTTCTGTTTGTTCTGTTAAAGGATTTTCTTCTTCATATTTCGCCAGTTTCGATTTTTCAGCGATCGTTCCGAAGATGTAATACAATCCTGGGATGATCATCAATCCGAAAATAGTTCCGATCAACATCCCTCCTGCTGCGGCTGTCCCGATCGTCCGGTTACCTACCGCACCCGGCCCGGTAGCCATTACCAATGGAATCAAACCTGCAATGAATGCAAAAGATGTCATCAAAATCGGACGGAAACGGATCGCTGCTCCTTCAATTGCCGCCTGAGCTACCGGAATTCCTTCTTCTGCCTTTTTCTGAACGGCAAATTCCACGATCAATACGGCATTTTTACCCAAAAGACCAATCAACATGACCATTGCTACCTGAGCATAAATGTTGTTTTCTAATCCTAATAATTTTAAACATAAAAAAGCTCCGAAAATACCCGTCGGCAACGATAAAATTACCGGCAGCGGAAGAATGAAACTTTCATACTGTGCAGAAAGAATTAAATAAACGAATCCTAAACATACAAGGAAAATGAAAATCGCCTCATTTCCACGGCTTACCTCATCTTTGGAAATACCTGCCCAGTCGATCCCGAAACCTCTCGGAAGTGTTTTATCTGCCACTTCTTTAATCGCTGCAATCGCCTGTCCCGAACTGTAACCCGGCGCAGGAGTACCACTCACCTCGGAAGAATTATACATATTATGTCTCGTGATCTCCGACAAACCATAAACCTTCTCCAAATGCATGAAATCTGAATACGGAACCATCTGATCTTTATCGTTTTTAACATATAATTTCAATAAATCCGTCGGCAACGCACGATATTGCGGACCAGCCTGAACAATTACTTTATAAGGTCTATCGAAGCGGATGAAACTCGTCTCGTAGTTGGAACCGATTAACGTAGATAAATTATCCATTGCATTTTCGATCGTTACGCCTTTTTGCTCGGCAAGATCGTTGTCTACTCTCAACATATACTGAGGGAAACTCGCAGAATAGAAGGTAAATGCAGAACCCAGCTCAGGACGTTTTTTCAATTCCTTTACAAAGTCGTTACTTACTTTTTCCATTTTCTGGTAATCTCCACTTCCCGCTTTATCCAATAAACGAAGCTCGAAACCACCGGCTGCACCGTACCCCGGAATCGAAGGCGGCTGGAAGAATTCTATATTCGCACCCGGAATATTTTTAGCCTTTTCTTCTAGCTTTTCGATAATTTCTGCGGCAGATTCTTTACGGTCTTCCCAGCTTTTAAGGTTAATCAAACAAGTACCGGAATTGGAACCTGTACCTTCCGTCAGGATTTCGTAACCAGCCAGTGAAGAAACAGATTGTACCCCATCGATATCCTCAGATTCTCTCAATAATTCTTTTGCAATCTGATTCGTTCTTTCCAGTGTTGAACCCGGTGGTGTCTGGATAATTGCATAAATCATCCCCTGATCTTCCGCCGGAATAAACCCTGATGGAAGTGAATTGCTCAGGAAGAAAGTACAAGCACAGAACGCCAATAATAATGGTAAAGTAACTGTTTTCTTTGTAACCGTTTTATTCAACATTTTTTCATACTTCCCTGCTCCTTTGGTGAATAAATTATTGAATTTATCCAGGAAAATAGTGATCGGCGTTCTTCTTTTTGCTTTGCCGTGGTTATTTTTTAGAATTAAAGCACATAAAGCCGGAGTCAATGTCAAGGCTACTACCCCGGAAAGGATAATCGCCGAAGCCATCGTAATCGAGAACTGACGATAGAAAACCCCAACCGGACCCGACATGAATGCAATCGGGATGAATACAGATGCCATTACCAAAGTGATCGCGATAATCGCCCCACTGATCTCGTGCATCGCCTCTTCAGTCGCCTTTAACGGGGATAAATGTTTCTCTTCCATCTTGGCGTGAACAGCTTCAATAACCACAATCGCGTCATCGACCACAACCCCGATCGCCATTACGAGGGCAAAGAGCGAGATCATGTTTAAGGTAATTCCAAAGGCGGACATGACGGCAAAAGTACCGATCAATGAAACCGGAACCGCAATCGCCGGAATCAATGTTGAACGCCAGTCTCCCAAGAAAAGGAATACCACGATCGCCACCAAAATAAACGCTTCAAACAAAGTGTGGATAACCTTTTCAATCGACGCATCCAGGAATCTTGACACGTCATAACTGATGTCGTAGTGCATACCTTTCGGGAAGGTTGTTTTCTGCAGTTCTTCCATCAAAGATTTTACGTTTTTGATAACGTCACTTGCGTTGGAACCGTAGGACTGCTTTACCGTGATCGCTGCAGAAGGTTTACCATTCAATGTAGAATAAATATCGTACATCGAAGAACCGAATTCTATATCTGCAACATCTTTTAGTCTGATAAATTCTCCGTCTGGCTTGGCTTTAAGGATAATATTTCCGTAATCTTTTTCATTATTAAAACGACCCGGATATTTTAAAATATATTCAAATGACTGAGATCTTTTTCCGGAGCTTTCCCCCGTTTTACCCGGAGATGCTTCCAAACTCTGCTGGTTTAATGCTTCCATTACTTCATCTGCGGAAATACTGTAAGCTGTTAACCTGTCGGGCTTCAGCCAAATACGCATCGCATATTCTCTGGTTCCCAAAATATCTGCGAAACCAACTCCGCTTACCCTTTTCAATTCGGACATCACGTTGATATCTGCATAGTTGAAAAGGAATTTCTGGTCGGCTTTCGGATCATCACTATACAAGTTAATGTACATCAACATGTTAGGCTCTTCACGAGTGATTTTCACCCCTTCACGCACTACCAATGGCGGAAGTTTATTGACCACCGAAGAAACACGGTTTTGTACGTTTACGGCTGCTACGTTCGGGTCGGTTCCCAAATCGAAAACCACCTGAATAGAAGCTTCCCCGTCGTTTCCGGCATCGGAAGTCATATATTTCATTCCCGGTACACCATTTAGACCTCTTTCCAACGGAATAACCACGGATTTGATCAACAATTCGTTGTTGGCTCCCGGATATTCTGCGGTGATGTTTACTTTTGGCGGTGAAATAGACGGGAACTGTGTAACCGGTAATTTAACCAGGGACAAAATTCCCATAAATACGATAATCAATGAGATTACAATAGACAGAACAGGTCTGCGAATGAATTTCTTAAACATAATACTGCTTCATTTATAGAGTCCTACTCTGCTTTTAATTTCAATGATTGAAGAACTTTTTTCGGATCCTGGAATTTCGTCTGAACCTTCTGATCGTCTTTCACTTTCTGAACACCTTCCAGTAAGATTTTATCTCCAGTTGCCAACCCGGAACCTACCACATATACATCTGGAAGCTCATAAGCTACTTTAATATTTTTAGACTTTACCACTCCATTTTTATCAACCACGAAAACATATTTCTGATCCTGAATTTCGTAGGTTGTTTTTTGAGGAATGATTAAAGCATTTTTCAGCGGTAAAGTCATTCTTACTTTTCCTGTTTCTCCGTTTCTTAATAATTTATTCGGATTTGGAAATTTTGCTCTGAACGCGATATTACCTGTTTCATTGTCAAATTCCCCTTCAATGGTCTGAACTTCCCCTTTCTGAGGGAAAATATCTCCGTTTGCCATCACCAAAGAAACCTGATTGCTTCCTCTCGATGCTGCATTCATCTGATAATTCAGATATTCCGGTTCGGAAACGTTGAAATACGTGTAGATATCATCATTATCCGACAAAGATGTCAGCAAATCTCCTTCATCGATCAAACTACCCAATTTCAAAGGAAGTCTGTTGATAATCCCTGAAAACGGAGCTTTAATGTCTGTGAATGACAAGTGGATCTGAGCCAGCTTTGCTTCTGCATTGGCTGCATCTAATTTTGCCTTTGCCATTGCTCTTTCGTTTTTAGAAACAATGTTGTTGTTGGCTAATGTCGTTGCATTTTTCAGCTCGATGGTGGCCTGTGCTACCTCGGCTTGTGCCTTTAGTAATTCTGCCTGATACAATTTTGGCATGATCCGGAACAATGTCTGACCCTGGTGAACATACTGACCTTCGTCCACAAAGATTTTTTCTAAAAAACCTTTTTCCTGTGCACGAACTTCAATGTTCTTTACAGACTGGATCTGAGCTACATATTCTTTATCAATCACCGTATCCATTACTACTGGAGAGGTAACCGGATAAACCGCAGCTTCTTCTTTTTCTTCTTTTTTCTTGTTACAACCTGTGAACAACAAAAGACTTCCTAGCGCAATACTTGCGACAACTCTTTTCATCATAATACTAGAGTTTATATAAATCGTTAATGTTTTAAATGAAATAAAAATGGTAATGGAGAATAGTTGCAGTGTGAAGATTACCGGCAAACACAATGCATGAGCTTTCCCACCGGATCAGCCGACAGAAAATAATCGAAAAATGAAATTTT
The DNA here is from genome assembly GCF_900111495.1 of Chryseobacterium wanjuense. Classification (NCBI taxonomy): domain Bacteria; kingdom Pseudomonadati; phylum Bacteroidota; class Flavobacteriia; order Flavobacteriales; family Weeksellaceae; genus Chryseobacterium; species Chryseobacterium wanjuense. The sequence continues at coordinate 440,390 of NZ_FOIU01000003.1, forward strand.
AAATTCTGATAGAACGAATCAGAATGAATCTTTTTACAGAGGAAAATTCGGATAGATAGCCGTGAATGGTCGGCTTTAATTTTTTGAAGCTTTTTAACCCAAAAATATAGACCAAAGTAAAAATACTTGCAAAAACAACAATGGTCTGCAAGGTATCTGACAATTGAAAGTCGTCCTCGGTAAGTTCCAGCGAATATGCATTTCCTGCATCATCGGGCGCCTGCTGAATAGAGAGTTTTTCGTAAGTCTGATTTAAGCGGTTTGCTCTTTTGGGTAAATTTTGAGAAGTATGGGTGGTACTTTGGAGAGTTTTGACATTGATCTTGCTTTCCACTACGAATAGCAGAAACAGGCCAGTCAAAAAGTATACTATATAATTTCTCATTTTGCAGTTGCAAATGTAACTCTAAGTTTGAATACATTTCCAAACAATTTCATGATAAATTGCATATATTAACAATATTTAACGATCCTTTAAATAAGCTGAAAGCGCTTTATTAGGGATTTTTCAATAATTAAAGGTTAAAATTTTATCGCACAATCCATCTCTTTCATTGAAAATTCAATTAAAAAATTAGTTGACTTTAAAATGGACAACCTGATTACTCATGTATTAAAATAATTTTCTCCCAAAATATTTCCCTGAACCTTTTTTAACATTGCAATTCTGAAGATTTATTTCGTTAAATGCTTGTTAATAAAAATTTTACATTATTTATTTATAAAATTTCATATCTTTATATAAATAAGTAACTATATGGTGAATAATTTCACTTTACATTTCAATTATTCAGAAAAAAATATAATTATTGATTTTCCTAAAATCCGGAAAGTTCCAGAACACCGTGTATTACAAAACTTAAAATCAGGATTAAAATATATTAATAAACTGATTTTCCCTTTCAAAAAACCAGATTCATCTATTCATTTACAAAATACTTATTGTCTTCCCGGAACTTTAAAAATACGGGCTCCAGACAAGACTTATGCTTAAAAAACAAATCAAATCAAAATAACTTTGAAAATACTATTAATTATGAAAAAAACCACATTACTAGGGTTCGCATTCTGCTCGATCCTTACCTTTTCACAAGTGGGTGTTCACACCCAAAATCCACAAAACACCTTTCATATAGACGGTGCCAAAGACAATCCTGCTACCGGTGCTCCTTCACCCACGCAGCAGGCCAACGATTTCATTGTTACGAACACCGGAAGTACCGGTATCGGAACAACTACGCCAGACGCATCTTCCATTTTAGACATTACTTCACCCAATAAGGGAATTTTAGGGCCAAGAATTAGTTTAACTTCGGCAACCATGCAGCTCAGTGCAAACCCGAACGCAACAGGCTTACTTATTTACAATACAGGTCCGGTATTGGCTTCAGGCTATTATTTCTGGAACGGTACAGAGTGGAGAGTCTTCAACACCTCTTCCGGAAACAATAATAATGGCGGAAATACCAATATTGCCAATGTAGATCAGATCGCAGTGATGGGCCCGCTCACCGCTACCACAGACAACGGAAGAGCCGGATATGCCCTTTCTATTACAACTCCCGACGGAAGATTCTCCGTAAGAACGTTTATCCCGACAGGAACTGCATTTTCACAAGTAAACCTGCAGATCAGAAATAATACGACTTCTGTTGTGGAGATTATTTCAAACGGTCATTACCTTTGGAGTGGTGCGGGAGGTTATATGCAAAACCAATTGCGATTGCCTATCGGAGCATGGGCGGGTGATAATGCCACTTCCAGCGCATCTCTTGTTGATGCTACAACAGGGGCAAGAATCCAGACGGCGTCTACCAATCCTTATTGGGGTGACCCTGAAACTTATGCCGGAGGAATGCCGGAGCAACGTCTTTATTCGTGGACGACCAATGATGGAAATGATAAAACATTCTATAAACTCTATTATATGATGGGATCTTCATCTCCTGCGAGCGTCGGCAATGCTACCACCTGTCCTTCAGGAACTTGCAATGCCACAAAAGCATTCTTCACGATAGACCAGATTAAGGCGCCTTAAGATTCTAAAAACACATTATTATATAAAGGGAGCAGTATTGCTCCTTTTTTTGATTAAATTTTATTTCTTAAAATAGCTTAATAACAGAATAATTTATTGCAAAAATCACAAATTGCATTATAATTTTAAACGATTTAGGGTGTGATATTTTAATAAGAGAAGATTTGATTTAATTTTGTCAAAAAATTTATTTAAAAAAACAATTGATGAGAAACAAATTTTACTTTAAGAGTTCAATCTTGAAATGAACAACTATTAAACCTGTGCTTTTTCAGAATATTTTGAAAAACATCCTCTATTTCTTTTACGATCAAAAAACAACTATTAATCACCTTTTATTAATTTTTAAAGAACAGCCTTTTCATATTTTATCAAATTATGCAAATTTTTATTTAATTTATACAAAATTAACATAATTAAATTAAAAATATTTGTAAATTTATAGGATATTAATATTGAAATTCATGACACACTTTAAAATCACTTATCATTATGAAAAAATTATTCCACTTCACTATCATTGGCCTAATGGCCGTTACTGCAACAGCATGTAAACATCAGGGAAAAGATGAAATTGCCCTGCAGAATGTTGCAAAGCAAAGTACCGACAAAATCACAAAAGACGTCTATAGAGACGAATTCGGAGATCAGCTGGAAGTCGCTGTGAACGAGACACAAAATACAGTAGTGGTGCGTCTGGACGGAAAATCTTATGAACTGAAAAAAAGTGAAGAACTACCAGAATATACCGCTGCAGATGCAGATTATCAATATTCCGACATCAGAGGAGAGGTGACTTTCCTGAAAAAAGATTATAATATGGTACTCTTCCATCATAAAAAACAAAAACAGACATCAAACACCAAAATGGCTTCTTATTGAATCCAAACGAATGACTTCAGATACAACATCTAAATAAAATATTATGAAAAATTTACTGACCTATTTGAGCTCGTTGTTCCTGGTTGCTTTTTTAGCATCATGCATGAGTAAGCCCAGCCAGCCTGCTCCAAATACAAGCGATATCACAGGGAAGACCTGGAAATTGACCGAACTGAACGGACAGCCGATAAAACTTAAAAATCCGAGTGCAAACCCATACTTCAAGCTGAATATGGCAGATATGAGATACGAAGGACATGGCGGCTGCAACGGCGTTGGCGGGACTTTTGAAATCAAACCCGATGCGATGCGCATCAAGTTCAACCAAGGGATGTCTACCATGATCGCATGTGACGACCTGGATACAGAAAGAGCTTTTGTAGATGCATTGCTGGCTTCAGACAACTATTCCGTGAACGGAAATACGCTGACATTGAACAAAGCAAGAATGGCTCCTCTGGCCAAGTTTGTATTAGATAAAGCAAAATAACCCGGATAAGAAACACATCACCATACATCCAACAGCGCTTTTACTTTTGTGAGAGCGCTCTTTTTTTGTTTTTAAGGTTAATTTTTGCCATAAAAAAAGCCGAAGATCTCTATATCTCCGGCAAAAACAACATATATGAAACAACACTCTATTTTAGTTTTAGATGGCAGAGACGGAGGAATAATCGGGTTGTCGCTGCCGTGAAAAATCAAATTGAAAATCGCGTATATTGAAAATTTAAATTATGAGAGTTAGGAAACATTACTTCTTGTCGATTTTCATTGAGATTTTGCACTATCAATTTTTTTTCATCCTTAATTCTTGAATTTTTAATTATTCCTCCATGCTAATCATTTGTCTTTTTTAAATTTTTTTCTGGTGTTTTTAGAATCGTATCCTCAAAACTTGCATTTTGTTTCGATTAATTTTCTACTGCAAATCTATAACCTCCTGAGAATAAAACCATTACTGCAATTACACACTTCAAATTTAATTTACTGAAAATCAATAATATACAATTTACCATGCAGTTTTAATGCAGTGCAAAAAAATTTACTAAATTTTATTTTTTATGGAAAAAACAATGAAAGATGTGATTGATTTAATTATTACTATTTTTTTTGATTTAATGTAAATTTTTGTGATGTAATTTTTTAAATTTGTTATATAACCACTTTCACTATGTTCCCAAATATGCTAAAAAAGATTGTCTTATCAGTTGTAATACTTTTGAGCCTGCAGTACAAATCCCAACTCTATTCTGTAGATGAGTTGGACAGCATCAATAATTTGTATTGGGACAGAGGGGAAGTCGCTGCTTTTGTGAAGTTTAACCTCGAAATGCAGAAAAAATATAAGGATGCCAATAACATCGATGGTGTTGTGAATACTTCTATCGGGCTTGGCGGAGCATTCACCCACCTCAACAGACAGAAAGAAGCACTGGAATATCTCGACAAAGCAAAGGAAAATATAGGAAATGTCACCAATCCTTTACTGATTTCAAGGCTTTATAATCAATATGGGGAACTTTATACTTTATCAGATTTATACAAAGAATCGAATAAAAGTTTAGACAAAGCGATAGAATACGCTAAAAAAATTAATGATAAAAAGAAAAAAGACAAACGTCTATCCATAGCAAATTTGTGGAAATGGTACAATTTCAACCAAATGGGCATGATAGATTCTGCATACGCCATACAACGCAGGAGCCTTCAAAATTTTCCGGATAACCCTTTAGTCTATGAAAAAATTGCCAGCGAATACATCAGTACAAAAAAACATCTTGATTCTGCTGAATATTATCTGAACAAAGCACTTCCACTGGTTTCCGGCACTACCGCTTTTTACAATAAAGGACTTGTGAATGCAACATTTGGAGATCTTTTTGTGGCTAAAGGTGAAGGAGATAAAGCGCTTCCTTATTATTTTCAGTCGCTTGATATTTTCAAAAAAACGAAAAACAAATTTGTAGAAAAAGAAATCTATAACAGGATTTCCAAAGCTTATCAGACAAAAAACCTCAACGATTCTACCAAAGCTGAATATTATTACAAAAAATATTCTTACCTGAACGACAGTATTTCAATGAATGAAAAAAAGGTACTGGGAGCCATTGTAGAAAAACTTGTTCAGGAAAAAGAAGATGAACAGGAACATAAAACCATTCTGTATACCGTGATTTCGGCCATCGTTGTATTGTCATTGATTTTATTGTTTTTCATTCGTAAGGCTTACCTTAAAAATCAACAGAAAAAAGACAGAATCATCCGTGAAAAAGCTTTAAAAATAGAAGAAAAAGAACAGGAAGCCGATGAACTGAAAAGAAAAGTAAATGATTCTTTCGAAGAAGTGATGCAGCTTGTAAAAACCAATGATCCTTTCTTTTTGACGCGTTTCAAGGAAGTTTATCCTGAATTTTATCAAAAACTTATCAATCATCAGCCGAATCTTACAGAGCATGACATTAAATTTTGTGCCTATATCCGTCTTAATCTGAACAGTAAAGAAATTGCACAGTACGACAATATCGCCATCCGCTCCGTAGAATCTAAAAAGTATAGGCTGAAAAAAAAGCTCGAACTTTCAACGGAAACCGATCTTACAAAGTGGATTCTGGAGCTGTAAATTAATTTTATTTTAAACCAAAAGAAGCCAAAGATGACCTCTTCAGCTTCATTCTTCATGGTAAAACTAATTTACGCTGAAGTATTATAAAATTAACATTCTAAAAAAAAAAGAAGCAGAAACGATTGAAAACAACTGATGTTCCTGCTTCTTACTATAAATAAACTTGCTTCTTTTCTGATTGTAAAAAATTACACTCTTTTATTAATGCGCATTTCTTTTCAATTGTGTTTTTAAAAAAAAAGCAGGAACTATTGGGAACATGGTCCCTGCTTTAAGGTTAATATAATTGATTATTGAATTGCCGTTGCATAGATGGAACTTTCTGACCAAGATCCTCCGTATGATCTGATAAAAGTAGCCGCATTAGGACCTCCACCTGTTACAGTATTACCTACGATATATCTGTACGTTTTGGCTGCAGAAGTATTATTATTAATAAAGATCGTACCCTGGAATACATCAAACTGTTGTGGATTTCCGGAAGTTGCAGGACCCTGTACTCTGAAGCTCATCAGGGTAGGACCTCCATTAACATTAGCAGATGGAGTTGCAGTAGCTCCAATCGTCATTGTTCCTTCTGCGAAAGAACTTCTTACAAACAGAGCATCATCAGTATCTAAATTTCCAGATGTCTGAGCCAACTGAGTGATCGTAACTGCCCATCTTCCCGGAGGTAATGTGATATAACGACCTGTGTATCTCATTGCACTGTTTGTAGTAAATGGAATATCAATTCCAGCACCTGATTCTATTCCTCCAACTATTGTTTCTACTGCCGGTTTTCTCCATTCTGCGGTACCATTGGTATCTGTTGCAGTAAGTACTGATCCTACAGATACAGATCCTGCCGTAGCATTTTCGAATCTTCTTGTACCGATCGTATGAAAATTGGTTTGAGGGTTTGTTGTACCGATACCTACTCTACCATTCTGATTTAAAGTCATCAACGGATTTTCTGTAGCAGAAGCTCCCGCATAGATCTGTAAAACATTTGCCGACGCTCCGAATCCGTAAAAGTCATCTCCTGCTGCACTGTTCCAAACAGCTAATTTTCTTCCGTTACCAGATCCTAAATCTAATAAGCTATTTGGTGTAGAAGTTCCTATACCAACCAAACCGGCTGCAGTAATATGCATTCTTTTGGTATTATTGGTCATAAAACTTAAAGGATGTGCTGTAGAAGTACCTACCGAACCTTCTGCCGTTTCTAATAACGTTTTTAATTTAACCGTTCCATTAGAATGTTGGAATCCGGATCCGTTTGTTACGATTTCCATTTTGGTTTCAGGAGTCGTTGTACCGATACCCACTCTGTCGGTAGAAGCATTTACAGAGAATGTATTTCCATCTACAGAAAATGCATTGGCAGCAGTACTTGTAAAGGCTAATGTATTGGCACCCTGTGTTACGATACGGTTTCCTGTAAGAGTTCCGTTGTTTGTATAAATGCTTGTATCTGTCGTTGCAGGAAGATCCTTCCATGTTGCTACACCATTGGCATCTGATGTTAATACTTTATTATTTCCTTGTGTACCGTCTGTAATTTTTACTGACCCTGCTATATCTAATTTAGTTGTAGGATTTGTGGTACCGATACCTACATTTCCATTATCTCTTGTTGCCAGTAGAATATTTCCTGTACCTTTTCCATTAAGATTCAAATTAACATTACTCAGCGTTCCTATAGACTGGATTCCGCCCCATCCAATTCCGACACCTTGTGTAAGATTTTTGGGTAAAAAAGAAGCAATACCTTGATATTGATTAGTATCGACTCCATCTACAACTGTTAATTTTTGTGAAGGTTCGGTATTTCCAATTCCAACATTACCCGCTCTTGTAAGTACCATCAATGGAGCTCCGTCAGGAGTTGAAGCAGTATGAATTTGTAAAGTATTGTCGCTTATCCCAAAACCATAGAAAGATGTTCCTGTAGCATTATTATAAATGGCAAGCTTTTTTCCTTCTACAGCAGTCACATCTTTAGGTGCGTCTGAACCCAAATCCAGTCTGTTTTTAGGAGTGCTGGTTCCAAGACCCACTCTGTTATTTACGGCATCTACGGAAAATGTAGTTCCGTCTACCGAAAAATGGTTTGTCCCGGTTGTTGCTGTATTTGTAAAAGCCAAACTGTTTGCAGCTTGTGAAACAGTACGGTTTCCTGTAAGAGTTCCGTTTGAATTATAGATGTTATTATCCTGATCTATCTGTGTAGGAATATCCTGTAATAATTTCACCCACATCGATCCATCATAATAATAGTATCCTACAGCATTAATATTGGCTGCAATACCTGTTGCCGTACCTGTACTAATATTATTTACATAAATCATTGTAGAAGTAGTGATCCCGGTCATAGACTGTGCTCTTTGTCTGTCTACATTGGGAATAAGTAGCCCTTCGGGAGTTCTCGTTGTACCTGTAGGGTTTTTTGAAGTAATATCAAAAGTTGCTCTAGGCGTTGCTGTATTTACACCTATCTGTGCTTGTGCTAAGCCTGCCACTGAAAGGGCTAGAGCCAAAGTAATCTTGTTTTTCATTTTTTTTAGTGTTTAAATTTTTTATTCATCTTCATGTTATCAGATCAGAATCTGAATATTGTGTTCTTTGGAAGAGTGAATAGTGTTTATTGTATTTTTGTGTGTTTGTTTTAATGTTAGCAGTTATAATCTGGAACTGTTATTGTGCTTTTAGAATCGTTATTTTTTGCATGGGATCAAAACGGGTTGCTTCGGGGTGATCGCTACAAATAAAAATTGTACAATTCTTTTCATTACCTTTTCCATAATTTTAAGTTTTAGTGTTTTATGTTTTGTTTATTTATTTTCTAAAAATTGTGATCCGCAATTACAGATAATTCACAAAACTTACCACTACTATCCCACTACATTTCAACTACTTTTATGAATATCACTGCGGTTGTGATTCTTGGTTGCAAATGTAGAACCAATACCCTGAAAATATTGTACTGCATTTATACTCTTAGAATATAAATAATTGAAAATCAATAAACTATAAAAAACACCTCAGTAGAGATGAAGTAGAAAAAAGAATGAGGAAATTGATGAAAATAGTAGAGTTATTCTCCTAAAAACAGAAGAATATCATAATAAAAAAATAACGTAAGGAATTTTTACCGTTTCAGGATTTTTTAAAAATAAAAAAACAGACAAGAAGAATTATATTTACGAGAACGGCAAAAGAATTAGAAATAATTATAGGAAGCTCGTCTTTCAAAAAGCCATACCAAACCCATAGAGACAAGCCTGTAATAAGTACAGAAAGCATTACCCATGATAGATTTTCGGCGTCTTTTTCTTTGATTACTTTTATCAACTGCGGAATCATTGATATGGAAGTAAGTACTCCCGCTGCGATGCCTAAAATATTTTCGTCCATATGCTTAATTCTTCACATATGAAGATAATGAATTTTCATAAGAATCATGAAGTAATAGTTTTTATTTAAATGTATTTAAAAAACTGCTTAATTCTTCATCTTTCCCAAGACCTATTTTAGATTTTATTTTCGCTTTGTATACCCGTACACTTCCGGGGGTGATATTTTCCAATAGGGAAATTTCTTTGGATGACAGGCTCAGGCGGAAATAGACACAAAGTTTAAGATCATGCTTTGACAAAAACGGGTATGCTTCCGAGAGCTTCTGCATAAATGCCGTATTTTCCTCCGAACTTTCACTGATGAAATCATTGTTTTTTTCGTCGATCTGAAGAAGATTATTTATTTTGAAGAAAAGATCTTTTACTGTTTCTTCGGCATCAATATTTTTCGATCTTTTAATTTTTTTCAGATTTTCAAGAAAAGCTTTTTCGGTTTCTATTTTCAGGTTGAGGTTCATGTGCAGGTTTTTTATTTTGCCTTTTTGCAGCTGTATGTCCTTTTCCAGGTTTTCTTTACTGCTTTCCAGTAAAAAATTCAGTTGTTCCAGTCTTTCTTTTTCTTTTCTATTCCGTTCTCTGATTTTTAAAATGACATTGACGAAAATAATGATGGTGATCAACACAAAACAAATCAAAAACATATTCTTCCTCTGCTGGTCTTTTATAGCAAAATCATATTTTTGGTTGATATTTTTTATAATATATCCATTCAGGACATCAGAGAGATTGTCCAGCTCTTTACTTATTTCAGCATTATTTTTTTCATTTAATTCGTCGAGTTTATTGGAATAGAACGTGGCATTTTTTAGGTCGTTTTTTTTTGCAAAATATTTCCGCAGCTCGGAACAGGCTACAATTTTATTTCTGGTATTGGTAAGATTCGGAAAAATTTCAATAAGAAGACGGATAAGCTTTTCTTCTTTTTCAGGATGATTCGTTACGGCATATAACTCAAACAATTTTTCTGAATTACGAACAATAATTTGCTGATATTCTTTTGTTTTTATCATGAAATTGATCTGGTCGTTAAAGTATTTTTCCGCCATTGCATAATCCTTCTTTTCCATAAAAAACACTCCTAAATTTCCTTTCATAATATTTATAAAAAACAGCTTGTTCTGACTTATTTTTGTGCCGTTACCTTCGAGTATTTTTATCCCATATCTTGTCATTTTAATAGCCATATCTACATTCCCCATTTTATTTTCATATATAGCAAAATTGCTATATGCAGTAGAAATATGTATAGGATTATCATTTTTCTTAAAATCGGCCAATGCTTTATCGTAATAAAGTTTTGCCAAAGAATAATTTTTATGATTATAATACCATTTTGCTTTTGCATGATATAAACGAGGAAGGAAAAAGTGGTTACCTTTCTTTTCATCCATTTTTATGGCTTCATTCAAAAATTGTAACGAAAGTTTCGGGGAAGTTTCTTCAATTTTAACAGCGAGAAAAAAATTACAAGCTATCGTAATATAGTCGTTTTCATCATTATTAATCCTTAGAAGCTCATAGGCTAGTGATATTCTTTTGGGATCACTGTTATTATATAATGAAGTTTCTACATATTTACTACATAGCAAATATTTAAGCTCGTGAGTTTGTTGATATTTTTTAAGCTCCCGTTTATAAATAGCTAAAATTTTACTATAATTATTACCCGTATCTACAATTTCTTTATCAATATCACGAAAATACTCATTATCATTCTCCGAATGACAAGAATTCATTAAAAATAATACTGCGAAAAGGATAATTAACGTACGAAACATAGCCTAATTTAGAAAAAAAATGATCTAAAAAAACAGATCAATCATAACATTATATAAATTAACAAACTCGCTCAAAATCATAAATAATAAACTGACAATCAGATTAAAAAAATAAACACACATCTTATAATCACCGTATTTTTATAACCTGAAATTTTACTGATCTTAAGAAAAAATTAAAAAAATAAGTCCACTTTTCGCTTTAGATAGTTGGCAATTACTTTTAAGCATTTGATTAACCCAATATTTTTTTAAGCACTTTTATTTTGATTTTTTTAATCAGATTGAAGTTGATATTGTTTTAAAAAAAATAATTCATCAATTCTTGAATTATTCTAATACATAACCTCACTTATACAAGAATTAACATTTATAAATTTTAAAATAATTGAAAATCAAATAATTAAAAAAATAAAAATTAACATTTAAGCTTAAAAAAACACCTTGTCATTAACACCTATTAACACCACAAAATTTTCAAATACAGGTTAACATCCATTAGATTTGTTAAACAATCTAGCGAAAGTATAATCCTAACTTCAAAATAAATCCATTATGAAATCTTTTAAAAACATACATGCAGGAGCTTTAGTAAAGCTGAGATTTTTAGAATCTGAAATGGAGATTTCCAGAGTAAGTAATTTTTTTAATTGTTCAGAAGAAGAAATTGAAAAAATGTTTGAATCAAAAAGTCTGGATACGGAAATTTTATTGAAATGGAGCAAATTATTAGAATATGATTTTTTCAGAATTTACTCACAGCATTTAATATTATTCTCACCTCCAAGCAATGCCTACAGCAGCAATAAGGAGAAAAAGAGCAATATGCCTCAGTTTAGAAAAAATATCTATACAAAAGAAGTTATAGATTTCGTCACAGAGCTTATTACTTCCGGAGAAAAAAACATCAATCAGGTGGTGGAGAAATACGGAATTCCTAAAACTACACTACACAGATGGATTGTAAAATACAGAAACCATGGAAAAAGAATTCACAAAGAATACCAACCAACCAATGTCTAACCACAAAAATACAACATCATGGAACGTAGCCAACCCAATTACAGACTTATCTATCACGATATCATCAGTATCAAATGTCCCGGTAAGAAGGAGGAGTGCAGCCCTATCCTGAATAAAAAAGAGATCTCGATACTGGACGTTATCAAACTTAATATGATCATTTTCGGAATCAACGATAAAGAGACCCAGATCTTCAACCAGAAACACCGATCGTACGACGAAAGTACAATTTTGGAAATACTTGATTATCAAGCAAAAAACAATTTAAACAACACCCAGCTTGCCAATCATTTCAAGCTCAGTAGAAATACCGTGGCAAAATGGAAAAAACACTTTAAGAATAAGCATTTGCATCCTGTTAAGGCTAATTAATGGCATAAAAAAACACATCAATATAAAGTTAATATAGGACTAAGAGATCATTGGTTTTACGAATATGTATCATGATTTTTATTCAGTATATTTTGGAGTATAGAAGTTTTTGTTCCCAACAGTATTGCAGTTAGAGCCCATAATATCCCAATGATCTCCTATTTAGTTTAAAATAGCCTTACCGAATGTAGATGCTTTTAAAAATAAATGTAACCAAAATCATGCAGTATATTATATTTAAGTGGAAGTAGGATTGCAAAATAGCCGATTGCAGAGTCATCCCAGTCTAAGATTGGCTATTTGCACCCTATTAAAAAAAACATCAATTCATGAGTTTTTTTTATAGTGGGAAGAATAGGAATTGTAAACTTCATCCAGTATTCAATTATGTTGTTTACTTTCCTATTCTCTTAAAAAAAATGGAAAGAGTTTTCTCATATTATTAAAAAGTGTGTGTACAGGATCTGCAAACGTTCAGATGAGCAATCCCTTTTCAAGAATGTTTGCAGCCTGTTTTATTAAAGAAACCAAATCATTTCATATAATCTTCATAGTATTAAGTAAAAGTGGATAGGAGATGCAAATACTCCTGATTCCCTAAGGTCGGGAGATTTGCATCCTATTTTTTTTAAAACGTAAATCACATTTTTCATTCATATTAATTTTTGTACAAGGCAATAGTATTTCGCAAGAGTTGATTAGCTCTTCATGTTTGTAATAGTTAAGATATTGCCTTCTAAAGTTTCTGCATTTTGTGGAAACTTTAGTATTTCATTGCTGTTGCTTAAACAATTGCAAAAAAGCATTAAGCGTATTCATTTAAAGAAAATGAACTGTTTTTAAAATATTATTAAATAAAAACTATGCTTTGCTATCAAACTTTATATAAAACTCAACAAGCCAATAAAAAAGATAGGTTAAAAAAGTAATACCCACCTAAAAACAAACCACATAATCGACTGATTTAAAATACATTAAACACCAAATCAAAGGCAATTTGTATTAAGAATAATTCCATAATGGCTATTCTGCTCTATTTAAAATCACATAATAATATTTATATGATTTAATTTTGTGGGTTAAAACATAAATTATGTTCCTAAATTGTTATTTCAAAAAAACTTTTTATGCACTATTATTATTTTTGAGTATTTTTTCCCATGCACAGACGTATACTGTTGATGAACTGGACAGCCTGACAGAAAAATACAGAATCGAAGGAGATATCAAAAAAAGTATCGCTCTGAATGAACAAGCCATCCTGCAGTACGAGAAAAAACGCAATACAGAAGGCGCTATCGGAGCCCACATTAATCTGGGAGGTCTGCTATGGTATCTTCACAGGTACAAAGAAAGCCTGAAACATCTGGAAAATGCCGAAAATCAACTGGCTAAAACGAAAAATCCTTTCCTTATTGCAAAACTTCATGGGGAATATGGGAGAAATTATGCTTCTTTAGGACTTATCAGCCAGTCTACGGATAATCTTAATAAATCTATTTCTTACGCCAAAAAAATTAAGAATAAAAAACAGAGAGAAAAGCTGCTCTATTTTTATTATACCTGGAAACTTCAGAATTTTGAAGAACTCAGTATCGTAGATTCGGTAAACAGTGTGTACAACAAACGAATGGAGCTTAGCGCCCAACCGTTGACATTTGTACATATCGCCGAAAAACTCCTGAAAAACAAAGAATTAGACTCCGCAGAAAGCTATTTAAACAAAGCCATGAATATCTCCGGAGATTACAGTCTTTACCAGAAATCCATGACATTGCTGGCTTTCGGAAAACTTTATACAGAAAAAAAAGACTACGAAAAAGCCCTGGAATATTACTTCGGGTCACTGGCTATTTCCCAGAAACTTTCCAGAAAAAGTGATATTACCAATGCTTATAAAGTTATCTCAGAAACCTACAAATTCATGAATGATGATGTCAAAAAGAATGAATATCTTGAAAAATATTCAGATTCTAAAGACAGCATCGACGAATCTGAAAGAGAAGCCCTGAGAATTCCGGTGGATAAGATCATTAATTCTGAAACAAAAAAAGAAAGAAAAGAAAGAGTCCGGTCTTATATTATTATCGGCGTGATTCTTTTTCTTTCGGTGATTGTACTGGTGATCCTTACACGAAGATATGTGAAAAAGCAAAAAGAAACCGAAGAAATCATCATCGAAACCCTGAACGAAACGGATGAGCTGAAAAGTAAACTCAACACCGCATTCGAAGAATTGTCTAAACTTGCGAGTACCAATGATCCTTTTTTCCTGACGCGCTTCAAGGAAGTTTATCCCGAATTTTATGAAAGGCTTACCACGACTTACCCAAATCTTACCGCGAATGATATTAGGTTTGCCGCTTTTTTAAGGTTAAATCTTTCAACAAAAACCATCGCACAGTATAAAAATATTTCGATCCGAACGATTGAATCAAGAAAGTACAGATTAAGAAAAAAACTCAGCCTTCCTTCTGATGTTGATCTTAATAAATGGATGATGGAATTCTGATTTTTCCGTCTTCAAAAAAAATAATTTTCAAATCCTTTAAAAATTTTTTTAGAGGATTTTTTTTGTTTTTTATTAATAACTCTACATTTTACCTTTTTTAATCATACTTCAATTGCACTGCAAATCAATTTACAAAATAATGAAATTCAATACATTACAATATCAGCGTAGTATTGCAGTAATGGATTTCTCCAAAATACGTTCTACATTTGCCTCATCATTCTCAAGTTAGTTATTAAAACACAAATTTGTTCCTGAATAAGGATTTTCTAAATAGTGAGCGCTGAAGCCGCTAGCCAACCGCTCACTATTTTTCTAACAAAGAGATGTGAAAGAAATTCAAATTTTTAAGACATAATAAGGTTATTTTAAGCTTTTAATTATTTAATAATTTACAAATTAATTAGAGTGAAGTGGAAGTAGGAATGCAAATATTGTAATGTAAAGACTCATCCCGTTTTATGTTATGTATTTGCTTCCTCTTTTTTAAAATTTGAAAAAAACGTTCATTATAAGGGTAGAGGTAGTGGTCACACTATAAATTGTACCACTACTTCTTTTTTTTAAAATAAAATACTTGTCGTTTTGACAAAATCATATTTGATCCGATTAGTTTTTAATTTACTTACAGGTTGGTTTTTTGAAGTTTGTGAGATGGTAAGTAAATTCCAAAGCAGGCAGGTAAACACTTTTGCCAGAGATTCATCCCACTCTGCCCCGAATGTTTACGGCCTGCTTTTTTCATTATTGTTGTACAAAAAATCGTTCTATTTCGGAGCGATTTTTTTAATTTAAAAATATATTAATTGTTATTTTTGTTATATAAAACCACATCATGAACTCAAAATATTACTATAGAATCGTATTTTCTATATTATTTTTTTGTTGTCTTCAGTTTCGGGCACAAAATTATTCTATGGAAGAGCTCGACAGTGTTGCAGATCTCCACCGAGGCAAAGGAGAGCATCAAAAACTCATTGATCTCTGCCTGACATTGGCCGAACAGTATAAGAAATCCAAGAGTACCGAATCTGAGATCAATACTTATATCATCATCGCCAATGAGCTCGCCCACCTGAACAGATACAAAGAAAGCCTCACCTATCTGAATAAAGCAGAAAAAAATATTTCCATTATCAAAAATCCAGAAATCAGATCAAAATTGTATGGCGGATACGGCAGGAATTATTATTCGCTGGGATTGTATGAGCAGGCTAATAATTTCTTCGACAAATCCCTCAAATATGCACGGCAGATTTCCAATAAAAAAACAAAAACAAGAAGACTTTACGTGGGTCATGTATGGAAACTGACGGTTTTTGCTAAAATGGGATTGACGGATTCCGTAAAAAGCATGGAAAGAAAATGCATGAAACTCGATCCGGAACCGCTTTTATACACCAATATTGCCATAAGATTTCTAAAAAACAAACAACATCTGGATTCTGCAGAATATTATCTTAACAAAGCCATTTCCATATCCGGAACCTATCCTGTCTATCAAAAAGCAATGGCTTTAAAAAACTTCGGAAAGCTGTACACCGAAAAAAAAGAATACGGAAAGGCCTTGCAATACTATTTCAACTTCCTATCAATCGTTGAAAAAAGCAACCGGAAAATAGACAGACGGGAAGCTTATAAACTTATTTCTGAAACCTATAAACTCATGCATGAAGAGGATAAGGCGAATGAATATTTAGTAAAATTCAGCCTTATTAATGATACGATAAATGAGGAAGAAAAAACAGCTTTAAAAATGCCCATTAAAAGGATCATCCGGGAAAAAGACGCTCATGAACGCGAGGAAAAAAACAAACTCTATATCGTAATTTCTATCATAGTTCTTCTTTCTGTTTTATTATTTTTCTATTTGCGAAAAGCCTATCTCAAAAAACAAAAGCAAAAAGATGAGGTCATCACCGAAAAACTTCAGGAAACCCATCAGCTGAAAAAACAAATCAACCCTTCCTTCAAAGAAGTGATCCAGCTTGCAAAAAACGGAGATCAGCGTTTCTTAGCCCGGTTTAAAGAAGTCTATCATGATTTTTATGATACCCTTACATCGCGATACCCTACCCTTACTACCGGCGATATAAAAATCTGTGCATTGCTCAAACTAAACTTTACCACCAAAGAAATTTCCGAGATTGAAATCATATCAATTCGAACCGTTGAAAATAAAAAATACAGGATCCGGAAAAAACTGGAACTTCCTTCAGAGGTCGATCTCAGCAAATGGATGATGGAACTCTAGCTTTTATCAAAAAAAGATCTGTAAAATATACAGGTCTTTTTTTGTGACTTTTACATTAAAATTAAACCAATCTTTCACTGTAATTTTCATTCCTACAATTACAAAAACAGAGTAACTGAAGAGTAATAAGAGTTTGGATTTCCCGAAATACATTTACAATCGAAAAGCTGACTAAACAACTGTACATATCAGGTACAAACAGCTGACATCTCATGATCGGATTTGAAGATTCTAAATACTCATTAAGGAAAAAATAAAAACATAAAAAAAAAATTTATGCTTTTATTTTATTTATAGGTTAAAAAATAGGTCACCTTTCTAAAATCAGAACTTTAATATTAATGGTATTTTCTTCTCTAAAGACCTTTATCTCTCTTCGTTATAACCTAATTATCTTACCTGCATAACAGATGTTAAAAATTAACTTAAACTATTAAAAACAAATTTAATATCCAATATAATATAATTATTATCTTTATATATTCAATTTAAAAAACAAAAAAATGGAAAAATTTAAAACTTATTCTTTATCACTATGTTCAGTAATTTTAATGACTTTTTTTACGACCTTTTACGCACAGGTAGGAATTAATACTTCTTCGCCATATTCCTCAGCAATTTTAGAGCTTTCTTCTTCAAACAAAGCCTTATTGTTGACGAGGGTTTCTTTACTAAACACGCTAGATAATACAACTGTTCCAAATCCTATTGCCGGAATGATTATATTAAATACTTCCAATGCAGGAACAGGGGGTACAGCTGTTACGGCTAATACACTATACCAATGGATTGGAACTGAATGGGCCGCACTCGTAAACAACAAATCATTACCAAGCTTTAATATTCCGACGCAAATCCTAAGTATCAATGTACCGGGTACACAAAATATTGGTAGTGGAAGTAGTACTGGAGTTGTACAACTTACAGTAGAAAACAGAGATATTTATAATGCATGGAACAGCAATATATTTACTGTACCTATAACAGCAACCTATATTGTAAATTACCAATCTTCCCACTTCCATACCCCAGAAGCAAACGTTTGGTATGTTATATTATCTTTTGAGAAAAGTGTTGATGGAGGAGCTAATTGGACACAGCTTATAAATGACACAAGAAGTGGCTTGCAAGGAGTAGATGGGGGTAACTCCAATATTCTTTTCTGGACAGGTAATTTAAACGCAAATGATTTACTCAGAGTTAGGTTTGCAACAAGCGCATCAACACCAAATATTGTTTCAAATGGTGGAATCGCAATAACAAAGTTATAATATACTAATATTTTTAAAAGGAAGAAGGTTGTGAAAGGTATCGGCACCTCCTAATACATTCGATTTATTATATCATACAGACAAGGTTTCCTTTCCAAGAAAGTTCCATCTGATGTTGACCTCTAGCTTTTTAGCCAAACTTAATAAAAGACCTGTAAATGTACAGGTCTTTTATTATGCTTTTTAGATTAAAATTAAACAAGTTTTTCTACTGCAATTTTACTTCATCTCTACTTAATTTCATTAAAATACAATTGAAAATCAAATAATTACAAAAACAGAGTAACTGAAGAGTAATAAGGGTTTGGATTTCCCGAAATAAATTTGCAACAGAAAATCTGATCATCCAACCGGATAAAATCAGGCACAGTCGGTTGACATTTTTGGTCGGATTTTTAAGATTCTAAAATACACACAAGACACACAAAACAGTAAACAAGAAATGAAAAAAACCATAATATTCCCAATTCTATTGGCCAACTTGTTTTTCGGACAAGTGGGAATAGGAACAGCCCACCCAAGAGGAGCTTTAGACATCAACAAAGGTGACGGAAGCAATACATCAGGCTTGGTACTTCCGGCTAACTCAGATGTGAATAATATTCTTAACCCGCAAATACAGTATCAGAATTCTGTATCGGGGATGCATTATAAAATAAATATATAAACACTTTAAGGAAAAAATTTAAAACAAAGACAATGAAAAAAGATGTAATTACTTTATCAGCACTTTTGCTTTCTACCCTTGCCTTTTCGCAGGTGGGAATCAATACGCCTGATCCCAGGGCCAGTTTAGACATCACAGCAAAAAATGCAACTGGTACCACAAGAACGGCAGAAGGACTGCTTATTCCCAGAGTTGACCGACAGAGAGCACAATCTATGACAGGAGTAGAAACTTCTACATTGATCTATGTAAACAATATTGCTACCGGAACTGCTACCGGAATTGCAGCCAATATTAATACTGTCGGCTATTACTATTATGATGGTACCAGATGGATGAAGCTTAAAGAAGACACCAGTCTTTATAATGTTAACGGAGCTCTTACCAATAACCGTACAATAGCTCAAGGGACAAACACATTGGCTTTTACAAGTACAGCCACAACAGGAACTGATCATTTTTCGGTAGATGGTAATACATTTTCCATAGATGCAGCAAACAACAGAGTGGGCCTTGGAACCAGCACTCCTAAAAACAGACTGGATTTAGGCTCAGATGCACCTGTAGATGTCACTGCTGTAGAAGGAAAAAAACTTGCTATCTACAATAATGCTACGGGAAATTCCTTTTATGGTTTCGGAATTAGTTCCAATACTTTACAAATTCATACTGCTTCAGCTCCGGATGGAGCTCCATCGATGGTACTTACAAGAGCGGGTAATGTTGGAATTGGAAATACCGAGCCTTCTCAAAAATTAACAGTTGTAGATGGAGTCAACAGCAATCAATATCAAGGTATTGCTTCTTTTTTAGCCAATAATCTTACACAAGGTGTCGGGATTGGATGGGGCGGAATCCAGTCTATAGGAACGCTGGATAATGTTAATCTGAATCTTAATGGAAAAGGTACAGGAAATATTCTACTGGCGACAAGAGATACTGGAAATGTCGGTGTTGGAGTCATAAATCCTAAAGCCAAAATTGATGTAATAGGTACATTAGGTATTAGAAGTGGAGAAACTTCTGGAAGTTGGGATAACTTGTGGCTCAATGTAACTGCAGGTACCGCTTCTGTAAATGCTTCTGGTGCACAAAGTGGTTTAAGGTTCAATGTTGGAAATAATGCTACAGGTACTTATGGTGATGAACAAACTTTAACGACTGTAGCCACAATGATGCCTAATGGGAATATGGGAATTGGGACAAATGCTCCATCAACCAAGCTACACATCAATTCAGCTACCAATGGCGCGGTAAGAATTGCAGACGGTACACAAGGAAATAATAAAGTATTAACATCAGATGCTAATGGAGTAGCAACATGGAGGGATCTTCCTGCAACGACGGATACAAGCATTTATGCAAACAACGGAACTCTTACAGGAAACCGTACTGTTTCACAAGCTGCAAACAGTTTGGCTTTTACAAGTACAGCAACAACAGGAGCAAACCATTTTTCGATAGACGGAACTACATTTTCTGTCAACGCTGTTAATGACAGAGTGGGAATTGGAACAAATGCCCCATCTACCAAGCTACACATCAATTCAGCTACCAATGGCGCGGTAAGAATTGCAGACGGTACACAAGGAAATAATAAAGTATTAACATCAGATGCTAATGGAGTAGCAACATGGAGGGATCTTCCTGCAACGACGGATACAAGCATCTATGCAAACAACGGAACTCTTACAGGAAACCGTACTGTTTCACAAGCTGCAAACAGTTTGGCTT